>JANMME010000470.1:0-8224 GCA_031373015.1 Saprospiraceae bacterium | reverse complement strand
GAGCGTACAAAGGCGCGGTTCCGGTCATTGAAACTATTGAGACGGCTCAACTTAGCAGCGATGCCGTCCCAGACCGGTTTGGGGTAAAGTGTGAGACACTTCTCAAACCCCCGGTTTACTACAAATTCATAAGCCGCACTCTCGCCATTGGATCCTGCTGCAAGAGCTGGTAACTGGCGGAGCAGCGCGGTTGGTAAGCGCAGGCGGCCCTTGTCGTCAAGGGATACCGGATATTCACCGATGAGTTGCATTGTAGTGTGGGACTGAACTTCTGCTAAGTATGAGTCGGGACAAATGTGGGATCGGTCACCAATTCACAGGGACAAAAGTAATGGGAGTTTCCATATTTTCCCACAAAACGACACAATCAATGCATTTTTTTTTAAAAAAATTTAGATTATTTTTTTAATTAATTGATAATCAATGTTTTGTATTTTTATTTAGCGAGATAAATTTTCAATAAAAATTTGGTCTAGCGAAAAAACAAACAATAAAATGGGCGGCTTTAAGCAAAAAAAAGGTTTCAAAACATTCTTTCTGTCCAAATAATATCAAAACTGATCCATGAAGATTCAAAACAAAGCCAATTTTTAAAAGGTGTGGTAAAAAGTGGAGAGCGGCACTAGCCTGATCGTGTATGTGTGGGTAAATGTGGCGGGATCTGCTGTTTGCCGGACAAATCAATGGACAATTAAACAACAAAAGGCTGCAAACTTTGGTAATATAGCAGCCCAAGCGACAAAGTGGCCGTATTTTTGATTTGACAGATGGACGACAAATGCAGTGGGCGCTTGCTTTATCTGTTATTTTTTGGCTTTTGTTTCAAAACCGGTTATTCTATGAGAAATGCTACGCTGTGCTTGTCATTATTTTTCTTTCCATGTTTAGCCCAAGCCCAAACACCCCGCCCATGGGAAGCCGGCGGTGGAATAGGAGTCGGCGCTTACGACGGCGACCTACATCAAACACAGACAAGCCTTGCTTATTTGGAGACCAAGCCCTCGATATCCGCTCACCTGCGTCGCAACCTGAGCAACCATTTTGCTGTCCGGCTTGGATTGATTTATACCACACTTTCTGGACACGACAATCAATTCCCCATACGCGCTTTTTCATTTACAAGTCCGCTCATCGAATGTTCGCTTCAGGGGGAAATCTACCCCTTTGGACTTTACAAGTCCCGCAAGCGCAATAATGAGCAACTCGACAAAACACGTCG
Organism: Saprospiraceae bacterium; assembly: GCA_031373015.1. Taxonomy (GTDB): domain Bacteria; phylum Bacteroidota; class Bacteroidia; order Chitinophagales; family Saprospiraceae; genus M3007. Next base: position 7,005 of record JANMME010000470.1, on the reverse strand, counting down.
AATGGCCGCCCCTTTTCTTGCGCTTGGGGTTGGGGCAGCCTATATTAACCCCAAAAACGGTTGGAACGAAGCTAACAATTTTGGCGGGGTTGCAATTAGCAAGATTCAAACCGACATCGCCGATGCAAAATATTTAGCCGTAACTATTCCCATAGGAGCAGGCATCCGGTTTCGGGTAACCAACCAATTAACCCTGGGACTGGAAGGTTTCCTGCGGTATGCGCAAAGCGATTATTTGGACGGGGTGAGCATAGCGGGCGATCCAGGGAAAAACGACCAGTTTTTCACCGCACAAGTGGCCATGAGCTTTTCCTTCGGCAAGCATCATAAATCAAAACAAAACCGAGTGAATAATCTGAGCAATTCAGCGGACAAAACCCCTTCGGCAGACAGTGATGCGGATGGAGTAACAGACGATAAAGATGAGTGCCCTGACATACCTGGCTTGCGCAGCCTCTCAGGTTGCCCCGATGCTGACCGCGACGGCATTCCTGACAAAAACGACGGCTGCCCCAATGATGCCGGAGTCCCCGTCCTCAACGGATGCCCTGATCGCGACGCGGACGGTATCGCCGACAAAGACGACAGCTGTCCGGACGAGAAAGGGGTGTTGGCCTACCGGGGCTGCCCACCCTTTGACCGCGACAAAGACGGCGTAGCGGATGCGGAGGACCTTTGCCCAGATATGAACGGCCAACTCCGCTGGAAAGGCTGCCCTGATTCCGACAGCGACGGAATCCCCGACAACAAAGATGCGTGCCCGGGCATTGCAGGCGCTGACAAGCTTCGAGGCTGCCCCGATACCGACGAAGATGGCATCGCTGACAAGGACGATGAATGCCCAACTATTGCAGGAAATGCTGCAAAAAAAGGCTGTCCAGATGCTTTACCCGCCGCTCCAGGCGTTCCATACAAAGCCGTTTATTTCAACTCGACCTTGGACGACTGGCAAGTCACTTCATTGATTACCATTGATGAAATCGTTGCTATCCTGAACGCCGATCCAGCGCTGTTTGCCAGCATCGAAGGCCACACGGACAACACAGGGAAAGAACCCGCCAACGACCTCCTCTCAGAAAAACGCGCCAAAAAACTAAGGGACAATCTGGTGTCAAAGGGGATCGCCCTGACACGGCTCAATTACATAGGGTATGGTTCCCAAAAACCCGTGGTGCCAAACGACACACGTGAACACCGCCAACTAAATCGTCGGGTGGAGGTGCATTTTTATAAGAAGTAGGACGTTGGACTATTGACTATTGACTTTTGACTATTGACTTTTGACTTTTGACTTTTGACAGCCCCGAAAAGCCTGCGGCTTATTGGGGCTATTTCGATTTGCACCACGACGAGTCGCAATAGAGTCAGATAGAAATTTGAAAAGTCACTAACTTTGTAAAAAAATTGGACATGACGAGTACCCTTGCAATGCCCCAACCCCAAACCCCAGTTGAACCGCCAAAGCCAAAACGCTTGCTGACTTTGGCCGAATTCCGCCGGAAGTATTCCGACCGCGAGGATCGGTACAAGTATGAGTTCAATAATGGCATGGTTGAAAAATCCCCTAGCACTATGAAAGTCAAGCAATTTCACATTGTAGACAACCTCACTGAAGGATTTCGTAAAACGCAGGCATTTCAAAAGGGAGGCCGCCTGGCCACAGAGATTGAGCAACTCACTTCTGCCTTCCAACTTCGTAGACCTGACCTTGCTTATCTCACCCGTGAAAAGATAAAAAACAATGACGAATCCATCTCCGAATTTGCCATCGAAATCATATCACCCACGGACAATTACATCAAAGTTGTGGAAAAACGCCGCGAATACTTCCGGGCAGGCATGAAGGTGCTATGGCAGATCATACCCGAAGAGCAGAGCGTTTATGTTTATACCTCGCCCACACAAGTCACCATTTGTGAAGGAAACACGATTTGTTCGGCGGCTCCCGTGATTCCAGATTTTGAAATCGCGGCAGAAGATATTTTTGCAAAATAATCTCCCATGGATTTTGGGAAACTTCCATCTGTAGATAAGGTTGATTTTCGGCTGCCACCCGAGCCGCCACAAAACGCCGGGGTGCTGGCTTCCCTGCCAAAACCTGCCCGGCCATCGCTCTATATTGGTCCAACGGGTTATAACATGAAACCCTGGGTGGGCAAATGGTACCCGCCGGGCGCACGCGAGAAGGATTTCTTGCGGCACTATGCAGCACAGTTCAACACGATTGAATTTAACACAACGCACTACCGAATCCCGGATTGGGCCACGGTGGAACGATGGCGGGAGGAAGTGCCGGGCGATTTCCGTTTTTGCCCAAAAATCCCCCAAAGCATCAGTCACGCTCGCGATCTGGGGCTCTCTGGTGCTGAAATGTCCATTTTTTGCGAAGCCATTCAAAGGCTGGAAGGGAGGATCGGCTGTTGCTTTATGCAATTGCCCCCGCATTTCATTCCCCGCGAATTGAACGTTTTGGCGCGTTTTTTGGAAAATTTTTCAAAAAAAATACCGCTCGCAGTGGAAGTGCGGCATCCCGACTTCTTCCAAAACGCAACAGCCGCAGACCATTTTTTTAATCTCCTCCAAAAACACAATACCGCAGCCGTCATCACCGATGTAGCGGGTCGACGGGATGTATGCCATCTTCGTTTGACCAATGCGCGTACCCTTATCCGTTTTGTTGGGAACGATCTGCACCCAAGCGACTACACACGCGTGAGGGAATGGGCAGAGCGGCTAAAAATCTGGTTTGAAAATGGCTTGCACGAAGCCTATTTCTTCGCGCACGAACCAGATAATTTGTTGGCGCCCGAACTGACGGCCTTTTGCGTCGAAACCTTTGGACTGGCCATGCCGGGCGTAGTATTGCGTGGGCCGAAACCTGTGGCTGGGCAGCAGGGGACGCTTTTTTAATGCTTTATCGCATCAGAAAAATAGGCATCGAGCCTATTCCTTTAACCAAGCTATGGGCGGCATCCCGATCTGAGGGGCAATAAGCCAATAAAGTCCTGTTGGCAGGGTTTGAACATTAAAGGTTTCTGCATTTTCTCCCATACAAGCATTGGTATTCTTTTCAAAAATCAGCTGTCCGGCAGCATTTACCATTTGGAAGCACACTTCTGACCGTGCTTCTGACCAATAATCAAGTTTTATCGTGGTTGTTGCCGGATTGGGGGAAATCGAAAAATCAGGTGATGGATCTACGGCTCGGTCGCCAGCTCGCAGATCGCCCAAGGGAAGTGCATTTCCTGCCGAGCGATAGAACAGCGTATTCATCCCACCCGTGAAACAGCCCCCTGTGGCAATATATTTGCCTTGGTGCTTTAGCAAAACTGGATTAATACACAGTGCTGGTGTGTGAATACTGTTGATGGCCAATGTATTGCCATTCATATCTATGCGTGTAACATTAATACCCTTGGCGCCTTCGCCGGTCAGGAGCAGGTTTTGTTGGTTAGGCAAATAGAGCAATGAGTTTCCTGTCTCCTCTCCGTTACCCGTATTTGATGGGAAGGCTTTCGACCAGAGAATTTCACCGTTTTCTTTCCAAAGGCTGGCGTAGGGCGCCTGTACATAGCTAAAAATTTCATCGTTCAGGGCTGTACCACAAATAGCAAATCTACCGTTGCCCACAGGCACAATGTCGTCCAATGTAACACTAATATCACCGTTTGGAGCACCAAAAACAGGCAGTTCAATATCTCTTTTCCACATTAGTTGCCCATCAGAAGTTCTGATTTTCAGGACTGTGTGGCTGGAAATTAAAAAGCAGTTGCTGCCACTCTCAGAAATGTACAATGCTTCCGCCCGGCCTGTGCCGTAGGATTTATACCAAACCACATCGCCATTTTCTGCAAGGCGAACCACTTCCAGATCATAGGTATCTTCCCCAGCAGCAAGGAAGCCACCGCTTGGCAAAGAGGCCAAAGCATACACTGAAAATCCAGAGAGATCTGGGTTGGTTAAATTTTTTGACCAAATTACGTTGCCGCCAGCTCCAACCCTAACCAAATAACCTTGGGTACCTCCTCCGGCGCTTACCACTTGTCCCCCGGCCAAAAGCCATCCATCATTCCCAACGGGAACTACCCCTTTCGCTATTTTCTCGGTCTTGTTTGGTAACCCGTAAAAATGGCGGCCAATTTCGTTGCCGTCCTTATCTAGCTGAAGCAGGAAAATATCGACATTCGAAGAAGATGGTCTTCCTCCATAGCCGAATACCGCATACCCTTCCCCATTGGGCAACACCCTTGTTCCAAGATCGTAAGCGTTTGCAGGAATTTCAAAAACTTTGGTAACATCAGATTGGCTTGATGCTTTGAAAAAAGTGAGCAGGAGGAGAAAAACTAAGATTTGTTTCATTGGAAGATTCAAATTAAGCAGGAAAATAATAATGCAGGAATAAGCCACAAAACTAATGCTGCCAATCTCCCATGCCCTACCAATAACATCATTGGTCGGTCAAATTGCAAATTCGAGCGGCACTTCAACGAGCGAAGCCCCTTCAGCCAAATAACTGAAGGGGCTTCCTTGTTTTAACACTATCTTACTTAAGCATTAAGCCCTAGGCTCTTTGCCCATGCTCTTTACGGGTTTGCCCATCCCTGCTTCGCGCCAAACAGCCTTTTTAGACTTTTTGGCCGCTTTGGTTTTTTCAGCCATCGTCACCGCATTGGGTGCGCTGACCGTACCGCCACTTACGCAGAGTTCCGTGAATTTCACTTTTTCGGTAGTGCCAGGCTTGATGACCTCGCCGTCTTGTTTCACCACGGAGCTTTCCATGATGTGTTTTACCTGAACTGCTGAAAGGTCTGGGTAATAGGAGCGGATCAATGCAGCAACCCCAGCGGCTGCAGGGCTGGCCATGGATGTTCCGCTGGCCGGGCCGTATTTCCCGTCGGGCACCGTAGACTGGAGTTGTACGCCAGGCGAGAAAAGATCCACATTCTTTTTACCATAGTTAGAAAAGCTGGCCACGCGTTTTTCGCCTGATTTCCAGCCAAGGGCGCCGATTTCCATCCAAGTCGAAATGCGCTTTTCTTTGCCGAAAAGGCCTTTCTTAATGGGTTTCTCAAGTTCGTCGTTGGGGAAATTATTTTCGGTATCGTTATTTGCCGAGCTATTTCCTGCAGCGTGGACGAGCAGTACGTCGTGCTGGGCAGCGTAGCGCATGGCTTGGTCAACGTACCATTTTTGAGGGCTATAGGCTTTGCCGAAGGACATGTTGATAACGCTCGCGCCGTTATCCACAGCGTAGTAGATGGCATTGGCTACGTCTTTGTCGCGCTCGTCGCCGTCTGGTACGCAACGCACGGTCATGATGCGCACATTGTCGGCCACACCTTTGATGCCGACGTTGTTGTTGCGGTTGGCAGCGATGATACCAGATACGTGGGTGCCGTGGAATGCGTCGGGGCCTTCGTACTCGTTGGTGCCGTAGAAACGGTTGCTCAGGTCGTTCGGGTCGTCGCCCACCATAGCGCGAGCGTTGTAATCAGGGTTTAGTTGATACTCCACCTGATTGTAGAAGTACTTTGAGGCTTCTTTTTTGGCGTCTTCGAGGTCTTGGCGAGAAGTGAGGCCCTGGCCCATGACCATCTTAATGATTTCAACTGATTTTTTCAGTTCGTCGTTACCCGTCGTGTTGAGGCTGCCCACATTTTCAGCATTGAATTCTTTTCCTGCGAGCGCTTTTTCCACTGCATTGAAGGCATCCTCAATAGGCTTGAGTTGTTTGGTGGCATTTTCCATGCCGTTCACGGCATCGGCACGCTGGGTTTCGAATTCTTCTTTGACTTTTTGCCAGTATTTGTACTCATCAGCAGCGTCGCCGTGGAGGTTCTTCGGGTCGGTGCCGTCAAAGCGCTTTTTAAGGCGGGCATACTCGCGGGTGAGTTCCAGGGTCTCGTGGTTGACGTTACCGCCAGGGCCTGCAAGGAAATTCCAGCCGTGTATGTCGTCCACATAACCGTTGTTGTCGTCGTCCTTGCCATTGTCCGGCGTTTCGCCGGGGTTGGTCCAAATCACATCCTTGAGGTCTTCGTGGTCAACTTCTACGCCAGAGTCAAGCACTGCTACGATGACCGTCTGGCTTTTTTTGTTTTTGCTCTTTAGCATGTTAAGCGCCTCGTCACCGCCCGTCCCGTTCACTTTGTCCTTAGTGATGTCGAGATTAAACCAGTTTTCGGGGGCTTTGCTTTGCGCCGACAGGAGCAGGCCAGGAAGGCAGGCGATGGCGACGAGAAGACTTTTTTTGAAAATCATGTCAGTGAAAAATTTTGGGCTTCATCCTTCCCTCCGAAATACCCGGAAAAGGCTTGGGTTGAAGCGGTTATCAATTTTAAAAAACGGCTCGGCTACCTGAATATCGAGGTAGTCGAGCATTTGTAACGACAAAAGTAGCGCGTTGTGCTCGCAAGTATGGAAGTTTAGACAAAAGCGCCGCGATGGGGGGCGTATGCTCAACAAAGGACGGTTGGCGGCAAATGACACATTCGCGGCAAAGCCTGCTATCTGGCATTAGCTTTGCACGCCATCTTCATTCTTTCATCTTATCAACCAATTTGTTATCGCCATGATTTACCGATTTTCTACGCTTGCACTGGGTGCATTTCTCTTTTTCACTTCACTTAATATAAACGCGCAAGGGTTTGGGGTTGTTGTAGATAGTGCCGACGCCCTGCCCAATCAGGTAGTTTGCCTGCCCGTGTATGCACAAGGGTTTAAAGACATCGTTAGCTTTCAGTATTCCCTTACTTGGGACGCAAACGTGCTGAATTTTGACCGCATCCAAAACTTGAATTTGCCGGGCTTGATAAAGGATTTCCACAATTTGATTGCACCCAACCGATTGTTGATCGGGTGGGCTGACCCAACGGGCGTCTCGCAAACCAGGGCAAATGGCGCCGTACTTTATGAAGCCTGTTTTAAGGCAGTTACCATTATTGGAAACAGCACGGATATCAAACCCGGCGGCGAGGGATTCCCGCCTGCATCAGGAGGCGCGGA
>JANMME010000465.1:0-5400 GCA_031373015.1 Saprospiraceae bacterium | reverse complement strand
TTGCTTTTCCCACTCACTTTTGTCAATCACCACAAGCGGCTTAAGTTTTGCTTTTGCCAGCGCGGCATTGATGACTGCAAGGTCTTTTTTGAAAATAACATCGGCCTTGGTGTGGGCTTGTTTGAGTTCTTCACCCTGCGTTTTTTGACCATCCAATACCGATTGCGTGGGCATATTGTCAGAAAACTCGGTGTAAACGTAGAGTTTGCCAATGCGGGCGCGGAGCTGTTTTTCGCCCGTGATGCCTTTTGCTTCATTGGTTTCCGTCAGTGTTTTGCGGAATGTTTCAAGGTTGGTGCTGAGCTGGCTAAGATCGGCTTTCAATTTTTTGTCTTTTGCAAGCGCAACACGCTGATCTGTGCTGTCTTTCAAATTTTGCACCTGCGCCACCAGCAGTCCGAGGTCTTCCACCATGTCGAAAAGCCCGTCGGAGATGCCACGCTTTTTAGCATAATCCATATCAGGTTGAAGCGGATCGGGAATGAGTTTGAGTTCCCCCTCGTCAACAGCGTCTCCTGCTTTAAGCCGCACCTTGTAAGTGCCCGGCAATGCCAAGCGACCTATAAAGCCTGCGTACACACCGAATTCTCCCTGCACCAAAACACCTTTAGCTGCCTTGGGCGGCGCCAAACGCATATCCCAACGGACGAAATTGATGCCCTTGCGCTTGGTGCCGGGCATGGAAGCGATCACTTTGCCCGATTCGTCTATGATCTCCACGGTCACATCGCCTGTATTGAGGCGATCCTTCAGGTAATATTGGATCGTGGCAATTTCCGGCGCATTTGACCCGGCGTACGAATCCGTGCTGGGGAATGCCGAGCCATAGTGACCGCTGGTTACCGCAGCGGGGCGTGTGGGCAACAGGGCCGCATCTTTTTGCAAAACATCTGTTGTGAGCCGGCGCAAGGGGGAAATGTCGTCAATGATAAAGATCCCGCGCCCATGTGTGGCGAGTACGAGGTCATTGGTTTTGGGATGGATGACCATGTCACGAACGGCCACATATTCGGGCAGTTTGGATTTGTAGAGTACCCAACTTTGGCCACCATCCGTGCTAATGTAAAGGCCGAATTCTGTGCCCAGAAAAAGCAGGTTGCGATTTTCCAAATCCTCTACGATTACGTGGGCGTAGCCCTGCAGCACTTTGTCCGTGCCAATATTGATCCAGGTTTTTCCGCCGTCGGAAGATTTGGCCACGTATGTTTTCATGTCCCCATACGCGTGGTTGTCGAAGGTGGCGTAGACCACATTTCGGTCAAATCGGCTGGGGGTTACGCGGCTCACCCAGGTTCCGGTAGGCACCCCGGTTATGTTTTTGGAAATGAGTTCCCAATGCTGACCGCCATCGCGGGTTACTTGGATGTTGCCATCATCCGTGCCGACATAAATAAGGTTTTCGTCGAGTGGCGAAGGGCCAATGCTAAAGATCGTGCAGTGGTTTTCGGCGGAGGTGTTGTCCACCGTTACGCCACCGCTTTCGGCCTGTTTTTGTTTTTCTTTGTTGTTCGTGGTCAAATCGGGCGAAATCCGTTGCCAGCTGTGCCCACGATCATTGGTTTTGAACAAATACTGCGCACCGATGTAAAGTGTTTTCGGATTTACTGCGCTTTTCACCAGCGGGGTATTCCAGTTCCAGCGGAATTTATCGTCGCCTTTAATGGGCTGAGGTTGAAGCAATTGTGATTGATTGGTGCGGGTATCGACTTTTGACACCTCCCCGCCCTGGCTTTCGCTGAAAACGATGGCCGGGTCAAGCGCATCCGGTTGTACCCAGAAACCATCGCCACCGCCCACATTGTCCCAGTCGCGGTTTTCAATCCCGCCTGAACTTTGCGAAGGACCGCGCCAGGAGCCATTGTCCTGCAAACCACCATATACATTATAGGGAGACTTGTCATCAATTTGAACGTGGTAGAACATGGACACCGGGATGGTATTGAGGTGCTTCCAGGTTACCCCTTGGTCGAGACTCATGTAAATACCACCGTCGGTACCGAGGTATAGGTGGCTGGTATTGTTCGGATTGATCCACAGCGCGTGGTGATCCGAATGGACCCAGCCCCCGGCATTGGAGGCATCGCTGAAGGAATGACCGCCATCCACGCTGCTGGAAAAAGAAAAGGCCGGACGATACACACGCTTGGGGTCTTTGGGGTCTACCACCAAAGTGCTGAAATAGAATGGGCGTGCCGTCACGTTGTTGTTCGCACTTTGGTATTTCCAACTTTCACCGCCATCGGCAGAAATGAGCAGGCTCGTTTTTTCGCTTTCTACAATGGCCAGCATATTGTCGGGAGCGCTGGGCGCAAGGGCAAGCGCGATACGGCCAAACTCGCCCGTGGGGAGTCCATTGGTGATTTTGCGCCAGTTCTTGCCGCCATCGGTACTTTTATACAATGCGCTACCAGGGCCGCCTGAGACAAATGAATAGGGTGTACGGCGGAATTGCCACATGGAAGCAAACAGCACATCGGGATTTCGGGGGTCCATGATGATGTCAGCGCAGCCCGTTTTTTCGTCGGTGTAGAGGATTTTTTCCCAGGTTTTGCCGCCGTCGGTGGTTTTGTAAAGGCCCCGGTCGGGGCTGTCGCTCCATAGTTTGCCGGGCACGGCTACATAAACGGTGTTGGCATCGGTAGGGTGGAGGATTATTTTGGAAATATGCTCGGAATTTTCAAGACCCACGCGGGTCCAGTTACGGCCAGCATCGGTGGTTTTGTAAAGGCCAAGGCCTACGGCCACGCTGTTGCGCATGTTGCTCTCGCCGGTGCCGACCCACACTGTTTCGGGTTTGTTTTGGTCAATGGCAAGACATCCAATGCTTTGAGGGTATTTTTCAAAAATGGGTTCGAAGGTGAATCCTGCTGTCGTGGATTTCCAGACGCCGCCACCGGCAGTGCCCACATAAAGCATTTTGGGGTTGTTATTCACGCCTTCAATTGAAGTAATTCGCCCCCCCATGACGGCTGGCCCGATGCTCCGGGCCTCCACTGCGCCAAAGGTGGAAGAGCTGAGTTGCGCCTGAGTGAATGCCCTGGTCGGAAGAAAACCCGCCGTCGCTAAAGCTATGGCGGGTAAAAAGAGATGTAATTGTTTCATTTTCAACGACTTAATTTGCATTAAAAAACCGCAGAATAGCGGGGCAACAGTGAATCTCCTAAATAGATGATCAACCTGCAGCTCCGCTCTTCTGCGGTTTAAATAAAAGATCGCCTGGAGCAGGCTACTGGACATTTAGACATTGGACGTTAGACTTAATTCGGCAAGTGCCTGATTTTCAATATTTTAGAGATCAAGTCCAATGTCTAATGTCAAAATGTCCAGTAGTCTTCGCTAGGAGCCTTATTTGGTTGGCACTTCAAATACCTTCATATCCACCAGCGGGTTTATCGCGATAGAAGTAATGGTAACCGTGGAACCACCCATTGATGGGTCAGCCTGCTGGATGGTGAAAGGAAATACCAAGCCATCCTGATTTTTAAAATTAGAATAGACCGTAGCGGTTTCCATTTGTTTGCCGTCTATTTCTTCTACATTGATTTTCTTGATTTCGTAGAAGGTTTTGGGGTCGAATAGGGAGTATTCCGAACGCTTTCCACCCTTGTTGACTTTAATTTTTATGGCTTCCGTGCCGTCCACATCTTCTGTGCCGACGTACTCAAGGGTGTAGCCTTTTGCTTTGTAACCGATGAGCGAACCGTCCACGTCGGTCATGTCTTTCATCATCTTTACCTGGTCAGCAGTAAGTGGCTCGGGGTCCATTTGGTTCATAAATGGGTTGGTTGACCAGCCGGCATCACCGTTTATTACGGTGGTTTGGGTCATGCCCATCACGGACACGTCCATGCGGAGCGATTTATCGCGCACCGCCACCATGTTCATCATGATGGACATGCCTGGTGCGCCGTCGGCAGAGATTTTGGCTTCAGATTTCACTGCCTCGACCTTCATCCAATTGTCGCCACCAATGGCAGCAATGTGTTTGGCTACGATTTCTTCGGCATTTTGTGCCTGGGCGAAACCCGTGAAAAAGAGGAGGAGTCCTGCAAAAGAGAGCGTTTTTTTCATCGTTGTTGATATTGAATTTGGAAATGTTTTGCCCTATGTGGCGCGTTTTTTCGGCTGCAAAGGAACGAAGAGTACATCATTAGCGGTCTGAAAATTAGATAAGAATCTATGAGCGGAGGATAAAAGAGTGGGTTTTTGGTCATGGGCAATTCCTAAATGCAAGAAAAGTTTCCAACTTTTGAGCGGGAAACATCGTAATTCTTCCATTAGTACCGCCTCAAAAACATCATTTTTTCCAACTTTCTGCCCAATTGGGTGTTCCAACCTCAATTTTTCTCGCCTTACCCCTGAGGTTTCTTAGGTTTGCCCCTTGCCATGTCCTTAGATACAATCAAACGACCCATCGCTGCCGAGCTCGATACTTTCGAGTTGCGCTTTCGCGACGCCATGCGGAGCAATGTTCCGCTTTTGGACAAAATCACCTGGTACATTGTGCAGCGAAAAGGAAAGCAAGTGCGACCTATGCTCGTACTGCTAAGTGCCCGGCTTTTCGGTCCTATTGACGAGCCTAGTTACACAGCGGCTTCCATGGTGGAGCTGCTGCATACTGCCACACTCGTACACGATGACGTGGTAGACGATTCAAACGAACGCCGGGGCTTTTTTTCGATCAACGCACTTTGGAAAAACAAGATAGCCGTGCTCGTAGGCGATTTCCTGCTTTCGCAGGGCTTGTTGTTGTCCGTTAAAAGTCAACAGTTTGTAATGCTCGAATTAGTGAGCCGTGCGGTAAAAGAAATGGCAGAAGGTGAGCTCATGCAGATGGAAAAGGCGCGTCGTTTGGACATAAAAGAGGAAATTTACTTCGAGATTATTCGCCAAAAAACAGCTTCCCTCATCGCAGCCGCATGCTGCGCAGGGGCTGTGAGCACGGCGCCGGGCAACAACGAAATCCGTCAGCGGATGTGGCTCTTCGGCGAAAAAACAGGCATGGCCTTCCAAATCCGCGACGACCTTTTTGACTTTGGCGACGACGATGTGGGCAAACCGCTTGGCATTGACATCAAAGAAAAAAAGATGACCCTGCCGCTAATTTACGCGCTCAACCAAGCTGAACGCAGCGAACGCCGGCGCATCATCAACATCGTAAAAAACGAAAGCCACAAACCCGAAAAAGTGGACGAGGTGATACAATTCGTCCGCCAGAGCGGCGGTTTGGATTATGCACGAGAGGCCATGTATCGGTATCGCCAAGAGGCCTTTGATCTCTTGGATGAGGCTCCTGAAAGCCCTGCGCGGCAGTCTTTAAGGGATTTGTTGGTGTTTGTGACAGAAAGGAAGCGGTAATAGATGGGCCACGGATTGCACGGATGAGGGAGACCTCGGAGG
>JANMME010000444.1:0-13796 GCA_031373015.1 Saprospiraceae bacterium | reverse complement strand
ATACCACGGTTTTCTGAATCGGGTAGATCACAAAAATCACAGCACAAGGGCCATCAATGTGTGGCCTGAAGACAACATGGGTCATGGGGCAGAAGATGCCAAGTATCGTTTTCAATGGAATTACCCCTTGTTCTTTAGTCCCCACGACCCTAAAAAACTCTACGCCGCTTCCAATCACCTCCACGTCACGACCAACGAAGGTCAAAGTTGGCAGACCATTTCGCCCGACCTGACGACCAACGACAAGAGCCGCCAAAAATCATCCGGCGGCCCCATCACGCAGGACAATACAGGCGTGGAATACTACTGTACCATTTTTGCCGCCGCCGAAAGCCCGCGTGTCAAGGATTTGATTTGGACCGGCAGCGACGATGGCCTGGTGCAAGTGACCCGCGATGGCGGTAAAGCTTGGGCAAATGTGACCCCGCCCGATTTGCCCAAATGGACGATGGTCAATTCACTTGAACTCGATCCGCACAGCGACGGCGGTTGCTATATTGCCTGCACCGGCTACAAACAGGGAGATTATCAACCCTATCTTTTCAAGACCAAAGATTACGGCAAAACCTGGACGAAAATCACCGATGGCATTGGGAATGAGGACTTTACCCGCGTTGTCCGTGCCGACCCCACAACTCAAGGCATCCTATATGCTGGCACAGAACAAGGGATGTACATCAGCTTTACCGATGGCCGAAGTTGGCAAAAATTCCAGCAAAACCTGCCCATTGTGCCCGTCACCGACCTGACGATCAAAGACGAGCACCTCATCGCCGCTACTCAGGGCCGGGCATTTTGGATCATTGACGATCTTTCGCCCTTGTACCAAATAGCGGCCGCCTCGCCTATTGACGGGGTGACTCCAAGTCACCCCGTCAATAAACTCGCACCAAGTGAAGGGGTGACTTCGAGTCACCCCTTCACTAACGAAGCCCTGCACCTGTTCCAACCCAAAGCTTCCTACCGGATGCGTGGAGGCTCAGCGAAAGGCTCAAAAACCAGCGGCGAAAATCACCCGAACGGCACAGTCGCCCATTTCTATTTGAAAAACAAACCGGGTGAAAAAGACACGGTGACCCTGGCCATTTTGGAAAATGATGGCGACACGATCAAGGTTTTTTCAAATCAAAAACTCCCCACCGCTTGGGAAAATCGGGGCGGAAAATTGGAGGATTTAAAAGCGGGCGGCAACAGCTTTGTCTGGAACCACCGCTACCCAGATGCGGAGAAATTTGAAGGGATGATACTCTGGAGTTACGGCTTAGAAGGCCCCAAGGCAATGCCGGGTACTTACCGAGTTCGGCTTATGGCTGCGGGCAAAACAGAGGAGCAAACGTTCACCATTCTTCCTGACCCACGTACGGGGGCAACACCCCAAATTTTTGCACAACAGTTTGATTTTGTTCAATCAGTGGGAGCGAAACTGACCGAGGCACACCGCGCCATCAAAGAAATCCGCAACGTGCGCGGGCAGACCAAAAGTATGACGGAAGGGCTCCCGAAGGACGACAAATTTAAAACTATCCGCAGTTTGTCCGCCAAAATTGATTCAACTATGACCGCTGTGGAAGAGGCGATTTACCAGACCAAAAACCGCAGCAGCCAGGATCCGCTCAACTTTCCGGTGCGCCTGAATGACAAACTTGCCAACCTCATGGGGCAAACGGTGGAAGGCGATTTTGCGCCCACGCAACAAGCCGTTGAAGTTCGCGAGATGCTGTTCCGCCTTACCGATGAGCAGTTGGAAAAATGGAATGCGGTGAAGGGAACAGATTTGCCGGAACTGAACCGGCTGGTGCGGGAATCGGGGGTGGATTTGATACGAATAAAATAATAATCTAATCCGCCCTATGGCTTTCCCTATGGCTTTAATAAGGACTTTTTACAGGGTCTTGCCTTGTATCAAAAATTGCCAAAACCCGGATTTCCGCCTCAGTAATTTCGTAAAATAAGCGACGGCTCTTGTCCAATCGGTAAAAATGAATTTTTGGGTCGCTGGCAGTAACCGGATATGTTTCTGGATAGCGGGTAATTTTTTGAACGGCCAAATGCACGCTTTGAACAAAATTTCCGGCAGCAGTTTGCGAAAAATGTTCTTCCAAATAAGAGAAGATGGCTTCAAAATGCCGACGAGCATCTGTCGTAAAAACTACTTGGCCCATTTTTCATAACCTTTGAAAAAAGCCTCTTGTGAAAGCATAGCAGCCTCACCGCTCCGACTTTTCCGAGCAATTTCGTTCAGTTCTGCCGCTTGTTCTGGTGAAAGCGCATTGTCGTCAGGCGCGAGCATGTCCAAAGATTCACCGGGTACAAATTGCTCGATAAAGTGCAGGATTTGAGCAAGCGATCCTTGGTCTTGAACGGTTGCAAGCATTTCGAGCGCCTTGCCTTTGAGTTCGTATGCGTTCATGTTCGTGTGCTATTTGCTGCAAAAATAAAAGATTTGTACTAACATGACCCACATCGCCTCTCTATTCTTCCACTTCGATCGTTTCCTCGGCGCAACCCCCATCGGAAACGGCAACATCAATGACACCTACCGAGTTGAGCTTGAAATCGCGGGCGAGCAAAAAACAGCCTTGCTCCAACGGCTCAACCACCTCGTTTTCAAACAGCCAGTTGATGTGATGGACAACACACTCCGTGTTTGCCAGCACCTTGCAAAGCAAGATTATCCCTATCAAGTCGTTGCGCCCTTGCCCGCGCTCGACGGGACTTTTTTGCGAAAAGACGCGGACGGAAACTACTGGCGGGCCTTTCCATTTATTGAAAACTCCTTCGCGCCGGAGGGCATTTCCAACCCGAACATCGCGTATGAGGCTGCCCGTGCGTACGGCGCATTTGCACGCGCCTTGCGCGATTTCCCTGCAGACTCACTGGCCGAAACCATCCCAGGGTTTCACGACACCGACCGGCGCTGGCAGTTTTTTTTGAAAGTTTTGGAAGAAAATCCCGCCCATCGAGTGGCAGTAACAAGGCCAGAAATAGAAGCCATTTTTGCGGCCAAACCGGTTTTCGACAAAATCAGTCGCTTGAAAAAATCGGGCGAACTACCCCTGCGTGTGGCCCACAACGACACCAAAGCAGGAAACGTCCTTTTTGACCTCGATTCGCGCAAAGCATTGGCCGTCATTGATTTGGATACGGTAATGCCCGGCACTTTGCTCTCGGATTTTGGCGACATGGTGCGCACTTTTGCACCCGATTGCACAGAAGACGCGCCCACCACTCCCGCCCTGCGTTCTGATGTATTGGACGCGCTGACAAAGGGTTTCCTGGAAGAAACGGAGGGTTTTATTACGACAACTGAAAAGGAAAACCTGATGCTAGGTGCGGCGTGGATCGTGGGCGAACAAGCGCTGCGCTTCCTGACCGATTGGCTTGCGGGCGATGTGTATTACAAAATCAATGCTCCCGAACACAATCTTGTGCGGGCAAGGAATCAATTGGCGCTATTTAAATGCCTCCATGCCAACGCTAAACCCCAATCCTGAGCCAAGTGCCCAAATCCGACATTCAAGGTTAATTTTTCTGCATTGGATTTGGTTCTTAAGTTGGATGGATTATCTTTGCAATGCTTTGGCAAATTAACATATCCTTTAAAGGTAAAAAATCTAGTGTATACCCGTTTATCAGCCGATTTATCTAAAGTAGTTTAAACATAGGCTGACTATTGACCACGAACCGAAAAGAACCCTGTTGCGCGCCCAGCGCGGCAATGTTCATCCGAACCGACGCTAATCAGTTGTTTCCGACCTAATCCGAATTTCGTAGGTACGCACTCTTATTAGTTCAGTGCCAACCTATTAGCATGATTTTCGATGCTATTTCCCGCGCGGCGCACTGCGCCGCAGTGCTAGTGTCTTGCCCCGAAGCCAAGGTGGGGCAAACAGATTTTTTTCTTTTTCTAAAAACCATTGCAACACCAGCTACAATGCGTAAAAACAATCTTTCTTCAAATTCAAAAACCACACTACCATGTTGTACAAAACTTTCTTTTGTAAGAAATGGGGGGGGGCAACGATGCTTCTGCTTGTTTCCATTTTTCTCTCCCTGTCGTTTCATCTCAATGGACAATGTTCTGAACTCCAATTAGCCTGTGACCAATTTGACATAACCGTATGTCAGAGAATCCTGGCCAATCCCACGCCCGCAAATTGCGATGGTTGCACTGGGGTGCCGATAGACTGCCACAGAATGCAGTATGTGGTAAGACTAAGCGCTGATGACGGGGTGACTGATGGCACAGCCCCGAACGCCCTGTGCTTTCAACTGAGTTACACCGATTTAGAAATAGCTATACATCTGAGTTTTACAGGGGCTTCGTCGGGCATGACCCGCATCAACAAAGTTGCGACCGAATCCACCTGTAGTGCCTCCCCCGTTTCTGTAGAGGGGGATACTGTTTCTTTTTCATACGGAGGCGGCGGGTCTTTGCCAACTATCGAGTTCACGCGAAGCGCAACAAACGCCCCGTTCTATACCGAATTGTTTACCATCGTGGTGGACGTTTACCCCACGGATATTTTTGAACTGTCCTGTTCTTTTTTCCGATATGCTGACGCGGACGACGTAACTTGCTATTATCCCAATGCAGAGACTCCACCGACACCAGATTTTATTGCACCAGGGGCCTACGAATTGGAACTTGACGAGGACGCCAATGTGCTGTTCTTAACCGATACGCCCGATCAACAGCCTGGCGACGTAACGATCCCGTTGCGCATCAGGTCGAATTATATGAGCCCATCGGCGCAATTGACGATACCCTACCTGGACTTTGTGCTCCTGATAGAGTCAAGCGCCCCTATCCCGCCCCCCGTGCCGCAAGGCGCGACAGGTTATGAAGTTGAGATAAGCCCGGCCACCGGACTGAACAGTTCTTACCTTGTCAGGGTGCGCCTGACAGGAAGTGCGCTGACATTCTTGAGCAGTTTCGGCATTATTGATCTGTTCGATTTATTTTTTGAACGACCCAATCCGCAAAACATGGCAAGCACAATTGATATGAACTATATCAGCGGGCGCTTTGAAGGGCAGTTTCAGACCTCACCTCCGGGTGCCGTTTTTTGTAAGAAAATGGCAAAGGGCGGCTCTGGGGATGTGGAGGTAGAATTCACGGGCGATGCGGCATGTGCCAACTCAGGGCTTTTGCTGAATGTGGCCGGTACCGCGGGAGCACCTCCTGACGGGTGCGGTGACCTGTATGTCACCGTTTCATTGGGAATACCCAATCACTCACCTGTTCGGGAACTTCGTTTTGTACTGGATTTCGACATGACTGCTGGTGCATATATTGACGAGGCCAATATTCAGAATGGCCTACCATGCAATGTGGGCAACAATCTGTCAACCTGCACCGACAGGGTCGGAACCTCGGAATGCTACGAAGTAGACGGGAACACGCTTACCTATTGTTTCAAAACGTCCATTGGTAACGAGATCTACTATACAACAGGGAATAACATGTTGATACCTGTGTCAGCAGTTTCCGGATGTATTAACAAGGTCACGGTCAGGGAGGCCGCGTATTATATTGTGGGCCAAGGGACTGTGACCTGTGTGCCCAGCCCACACGTAACCGGTTTTTATTTGTGTTCTCGAGAAGTAGCGGGGACCATCAAATATGGCTCTGCCGACGATGCGGCGTGCTGGGTGGAAGAAGTGGAAGTTAAGATTGTCGATCTATACCACGACTGTTCCGACACCACAATCACGACGGAATGTCCACAATTCCCGTTTTATGCCCCAACGCCTTATTCTTATTGTGCCTGCGACACAGGCACCTTCACTGTTACTCCGATGCTGGATATCAACCCACTCAACGGTGTGACCACATACGATCTCGTGCTTATGAGCAAGCATATCCTTGCTATAGAACCATTAAACAGTCCATACAAGATGATCGCCGCGGATGTAAATAAATCTGGCTCAGTCACGACTTTCGATATCCTAGAAACTAGGAAACTGATTCTTGGTACTTATTCTGAATTCCCGGACAATACCTCTTGGCGGTTTTTGCCAAGAGAATTGACTTTTGCAAACGACGAAAATCCTTTTGAGGATGATTTTTCCGAGTCCGGAGCAATTACTGCTGAAATAGACGAAAACGGTATTGATTATTCTTTTGAGTTCAATAACAATACTGAAACCGCTACCTCAGCTGATTTTGTCGGCATCAAAATAGGTGACGTGAACTGTTCAGCCATTAACTGCAATGGGACTTGTACGAGTTGCGCCACCTATCCCCAACGGCCTGCCAACCCCGCGGAGCACTTTGCTTTAACGATGCCGGGCATGGCAGCCAAGGCTGGGGAGGTGCTCATCCTCCCGGTTTATGCAGGCAGCGACCATCCGCTCATTGCCTATCAGGTAGGCCTGCGTTTCGACCCCGCTCGCTTTGAATATGTTGCCATTTCTGCCGGAGATGTGCCCGGCTTTACCCCTGATTGTCTCAACTTGAGCGAGGTGTCGGAGGGAAAGATCAAAGTGCTGTGGCTCAGTTTTGATCACGAGTCCAACTACTTGCAGCCAGGCCAGGCACTTTTTTACGTTGCTCTGCGCGCCCTCTCTGACGTTGGTAAACGGGAACAGATCGTCACTGCGGACGATGCTGTATTTCAAAACCTGGGCTATACTTCCGACCACCACGAACTACCAATGCAGGCCAGCTTGCAGCCCGCAAATGGTCAGCGGGAACAGGTGTCGCGTGCTTCGTTCACAGCCAACTGTGCGCCCAACCCCACTTCCGGCGCGGTGGAGCTGAGCTTGATAACTGAAGTTCCAAAGATGGCTCGGGTCGCTGTGTTTGGGCCTTATGGCGTCCGGATGTACTACCGCGAACTTCAGCTGGGCAAGGGCATCAACAGCCTTCCCGTCCGGGAAGCCGCAGATTGGGTGCCGGGCATTTACAGCTGGCAGGTCCAGACTGGCACTGAAAAAGTGACGGGCCGTTTTGTGAGGCAATAGCCTGTCTTCGTTTTTGCCGTCCTGCCGGGACTCCGGCAGGACGGCATTGATTTGGAAGTACATCCTCTAAGCTCATTTTCAATCCAGCAACAATTATGAAACCCATCATCACTTTTTTACCCGCCGTAGCCTTGGCGGAGGCGGGTTTATCCGCCAAAATATTTTTACACACCGAAATTTTAAGCAAGCTGAGAACGGCGATAGGATTATTTTTTATCCTCTCTTTTTCCAATGTATCTGCCCAAAACCGCCTCTATGTCAACGCCTCTGCAACAGGTTCTAACAACGGTCAATCATGGGCAGATGCATATCAAGACCTGAAGCTTGCGCTTGATGCAGCAGAATCTGGCGATTCGGTATGGGTATCAATAGGCACTTACATCCCCACCACTGGCAGCGACCGGACGACATCATTCGTGCAAAAGAGCGGGGTAAGGCTTTATGGAGGTTTTGCGGGCATAGAAACTGACTTGGGGCAGCGCGACTGGTTTGCCAACCCAACAGTTTTGAGCGGTGATATCGGTATCTTTGGCGACAGCACCGACAACGCCTATACCATCCTGTACATGAACAATCCCGACAGCATGACCGTGCTGGACGGTTTTGTTTTCCGGCACGGCATTGCCAACTATATGCCTACCGATCAACCAGCCATCAGCCCTTACAAATGCGGGGGTGCGCTCTACATCATGGCGACGGATGGCTGGGCCTACCCATTGATAAAGAACTGCCACTTTGAGCACAACTATGCCTATTCGCACGGCGGGGCGGTGTATGTAAACGGCAGTGGCACGGGGTCAGTGGCGCCCCAGTTCATCAACTGTTCCTTTAAGCACAACCATGCGCGTCTGGACGGGGGGGCGCTTTATCGAAACGGGGGCAGTTGGGCAGAGCGAAGCCCTGATTTTGGCAATTGCCTGTTCAGGGACAACGTTGCAGAGCGGCGAGGCGGGGGGCTTTGTTACAACGAGTCTGAGCGGACAGATTGGATTGACCTGCATGATTGTACCTTCTTGAGTAATCACTCAATGGTATCTGGTGGTGGCGCCAACTTTAATGTAGGCAGGGTGACCGGGACTAACATTTCGATGAAGGGTTGTCGGTTTGAAGGGAATGCAAACGATATTAATACAACCAGTGGTGAAGCTCTTGCATTGGCCAGTCTCAACCTATTGGATATGGGGACTATAATCATTGATAGTTGTTTTTTTAAAGGAAATGACCCAGGAATCCTTATATGGGGTGACGTGCTCTATGGTGAGTTTAGGCTGCTTCGCTCAAGCATCGAAAGCGCTGGTACAGCATCAATTTACACATCTGCGTTTACTCGAAGTGTGGTGTCTGGTTGTGAAATTGAAATTAGGGTACTTTCCATTGGAAATTCAACAAATATCTCAAACAATATCTTTTTACAAGAAGTGTCAGGGACATTTTGTTCTATCACAAGCATCACTGACACCATTAATTTCTGTAATAATGTCATTTTTCATCAAAAAAAAACCAACTTGACCTTTTCACTACAATTCTTTGGTACAGATAAGATCATAGAAATTAATAGCAACACAATCGTCGGCTCAAAGACCCTTCTTTCGGCCGCATACAAGGCAAAAGTAAATTTTGCGAACTGTATCCTGAACGACTGGGAAAATATATCCTGGAACGATGACCTGCATGTTACCTTTGACAACTGTCTCTTAAAGAACAGTTCCTTTTGCCAATCCCCGCCCCCATATGCCACCTGCGGCCCCAACAACCTCTTCAACCTCGACCCCCTCTTCCGCGACACTGCTAATCACGACTATTCCCTGCTCCCCTGCTCCCCCCTCATCAACGCAGGCTCCAACGCTGCCGCCGCAGGCATCCTCACCGACCTCGCCGGCAATCCCCGCATCCAAGGCGGCACCGTAGATATCGGTGCCTACGAAGCCCCGGCCTTCGCGCTGGCGGCCATACCTGAAGTACATCCCGCCTGTGCGGGCGCATCCAACGGCAGCATCTCCCTCAGCCCGGTATTTGGCTGCGAACCATACAGTTACAACTGGTTGCCCGCCGCAGGAAACGGCCCTGAACTCAACGGTCTGCCCCCCGGGAACTACCTGCTCACCATCACTGATGGCAGCGGGCGGCAAATACTGGATACGGTACAAGTGGGCGCTGTTACAGTACCCATACTCAATCCTGTGGCTACCGACGTGCAGTGCGGCACCACCCTCGGCGGCAGTATCGCAGCAAATGTGAGTAGCGGCACAGCGCCCTATCATTACCAATGGCTGCCCATTGCAACAGATACTTCCCTGCTCACACATCTCCCTCAAGGCGCATACTCGATTACTGTGGCGGATGCCAACGGTTGCCTGGATTCTGCCTCGGCCAGCATCGCCCTGCTGGGCATGATCACCTTAATGGTGGACGGCCAGGGCATTTCCTGTCACGGCGAAACCGACGGCTGGCTCTCGGCTACGCCGGTCACAGGCACAAGCCCTTTCTCCTGGGGTTGGCAAGGTTGGCCGGGCACAGATTCCATCGCCCAACCGCTCGGCCCGAGCACTTATGCCGTGACGGTCAGCGACGTATACGGCTGCACGGCTGCGTTTGCTTTTCCACCCATGGCACAGCCGGACTCGCTTTGGGTCACCGTTGGCACGAGCCCACAAAAAGACCTGCTCATGCCCGATGGCGCGGCGGTAGTGACGACCATCTCCGGCGGCACTTCGCCCTTCGGCTTCGACTGGAACACGGGCAGCACCCAGCAGGCCATCGCGGGCCTCACGGCGGGCAACTACACCGTAACTGTGACGGATAAAAACGGCTGTGAGGCGGTGGTGGAAGTGGTGGTGGATTCAATGGTCAGCGCCACGGAGGAGGCAACAGGGCGGGCCTTGTTGATGTACCCGAATCCTGCGGTGGAATGGGTGAAGGTGGTGCTACCTGCCCACCTGTCAGGCCATGGCGGGCAAGCGGGCGAACGGGTGGTGGAACTTTGCGATGAAGCCGGGCGGGTGCTTAGGTCTGGCGCCTTGTCCGAGGGTTCTACCTGTACGCTGAATCTGAGCGGGTTACCGAGTGGGAACTATTTGGTTCGGGTTCGGAATGGGACTGGGAAAGAGATGTTTGTGGGGAAAGTAATGAAGTTGTGACCTCCCCGAGTGTCATCCCGACCGTAGGGAGGGAACTGCTCAAGAGCGGAGTGGGTGATTCCATCCTTTGCATGGCCAGTTCCCTCCCTACGGTCGGGATGACACTCGATAAATGGATGATGCCAGATTCTTCTAGACCTTTTTTTACCTTAATGAAACACAACATGAAATAGGAGCATCCAGTGCTTATTCCGTTTTGCGCGGAAACGCAATGCTAAACATAGTGGACTTTTCGCCTTTGCTGTTGATCTCGTAACAATATCCTTCTTCCATCCACAAAGTCTTCATAAAACCTTGCCGCATATTTTCTTCGTGATAGAGGTCAATGCAGAGCACCCGGCCCTCGTAGAGCGCCGTGAGGTCGGGCTGAAGCGTATGGCCGATCACCATGCGTTTGGCGCCAGCGAATTTCAACACGGCTGTGATGTCTTCTTTGGAAGCAAGGTTTTTGGCTGCACCGCGATACCAGAAAATACCTGTTTTTAAATCAAAAATGGCTCTGGCGTCTTCGCTGACAATCTCTTCGTTGGGCTTTCCGAGGTGCTGTCGGCTTATGCGGTTTATCTCGGCGAGTCCAAGCTGAGTGCGGGCAAGTTCCGGGCTGATGCCACCATGACAGAAAACGTAGTCGCCGATCTTCTCAACGGCGTTTTTGGTGCGAAGCCAGCGGCCCAGTTCGGTATTTTGGCTATACCAGTTTTTATATTCTTCACCGATTAAAGCGGCATTTTCCAGATATTTTTGACGGACATAAGAACTGTTGCCTTGTAAATTGAGCACCTCGTGGTTGCCAAGTATGAAGTGGACTTTGCCCCCAGCGTTTTTTGCTTCCGCTTCCAGTTTGTAGAGCAACCAAAGACATTCCGTCACTTGTAGCCCTCGGTCGAAATAATCGCCCAGCAGTACCAGATGGCCATCTCCAAAAGTCCAATTGAATTTGTTGTCCATCACCTTTGCACCAATAAGCATTGTTTTTAGCGCAAGGAAATCGCCCTCAATGTCCGAAAGTGCAAGCAGGCGGGCGGGGGTAGGGTAGGTGGTAGGTTCTTCTATAGGAGGCGGACTATCGTGGAGCAAAAATGAAAAGGAATCGCCAGATTCTGGCACTTGACAAGTAAGCGAAACGCCTTTTCTGTCACTATAATGCAGGGTTTTTGCAATGACTCCCGTATCTCGGCGCAGCACATATTTTACGCTGATTTTGTTGCCCCGATAAAAAACGTGTGGTCCGTCTGTGTCCGCTTTTGAATTGTCGTCTGGTTCGCCCGAAAAGGCAGAGAGCGATATAGGAAAGCCTAGCAGAAGGGCAAGTAACAGGCGGAACAGCATGATTTGGTGTGCATCGTTTTTGTTTGTGATTAAGGCCTCTTAGGTTCTCCCAACTTCCGAATCTTGATTTCCAAGCGGTTGTTTTGCTGGTGTTCCTCGTCGGAACATTCAGCACTTTCGGTGCAGTGGTTGCGGAGTTCTGTCTCGCCTTTCCCGTAAGCATTGATTCGAGATTCTTCAATACCTTTTGCGACGAGGTAAATTTTGGCATTTTTGGCACGCTCATCCGTCAAGATTTGGTTCATACGCGCATCGCCGCGCACGTCGGTGTGTGCCACGAGGTCAATTTCCATTTCCGGGTAGTTTTTCATCCAATCAATCACATTATCCAAATGGCGTACCGCACCTTGATTGAGGGTGGCCTTGTTATACTCATAGAAAATCTTATCGAGGATAAATACAGAACCTTCCATGAGGCCACTGGCGAGGGGCATCGTTTCAGCCACGCTGACTCCTTCTTCAAGCGGTTTCAAACGCACTTCCTCGTACGACGGCATGCCCCGGCCTGCTGTCAATCGGAAGGTCTCGCTGCGAAAACCGCCTTTTTCTACCCGGGCAATCCAATCTCCTTCTCGGGGCAGACAAATGTCAAACTCGCCGTTGCGCGTAGTTCTTGCCATTTCTATTATTCCAGTACCGCGGTGCTCAAAGCGGATGCTGGCATTGGCGATGCGTGTATTGAACGCCGTGGTGAGCACAATGCCACCAGAACGCAAACAGGGCGGGGTTTCTTTCATCCTGAAATTTAGGTTCAGCTCGTTATCGGAATCTACCACCAAGAAGCGGTCGCGCGAGGTGTACCCTTTAGCGCTAACCATCACAAGGTAATTGCGGTAGCGCGTGAAATCCGTCTGGGCAGCACCATCAACATTGGAGTAGAGGTCGGGCTTGCCCATTTCCTTGGCGTCTTTGCGTACCAATTGGAAGGTGAACACATCGGGCTTGTCGGGCAGTGCCACGTAGTCGAAATCATAGAAGTCGTTGTTGCCCGTTATGAAACCATCGTCCGTAGGCTGGAAAATGCGAATTTCTGCCCCTTGAAGCGGCAACCCTGTTTTTTCGTCAATGACGTTGATCCGTGCTCGGTTCACTTCGGGCTTGCCGGTGCCTCCGAGGCCACTTGGTGCGAAAAACTGGAAAATGTCGGACTTGCCGTATGTCTCCTCCTTGCGTTCGCTGGCAAAAAAGCCGCTGTGTCCATCAGGGTCTACGATGAAACTAAAGTCGTTGTCTGGCGAATTGAACGGTTCGCCCAGGTTCACGACTTCCTTTTCTTCGATGGTTTTCAGCGGGTTGTTCACGAAATAAATATCCATACCTCCAAGGGTGTTCGCCCGGCCATTGGACGCGAAAAACAGGGAGCCAAAATAGCTCATGAAAGGAAACAGCTCCTGCTTATCGGTATTGATGCTGGGGCCGAGGTTTATCGGGTCGCCCCAATTGCCTCTGCCCAAATGTTCCACAGCGTAGAGGTCGAAGCCTCCGAAGCCGCCTGGCATATCAGAGGCGAAGAACAGCCATCGCTCGTCGGGGCTGAGGCTTGGGTGCAGGCAGGAGTAGTCGTCGCTGTTGAAGGGCAGGTCAATGGGGGGTGTCCAGTCAGGGAAACCATACTCCATTTGATAGATTTTCATGGAGGCTCTACCGCCTTTGCCGCCGCGCAGCACCCCGTCGTCGTTGTTGTTGCGGGTCACAAAAGCCGTTTTGAAATCGCGGGTGAAAGCGGCAGGGCCTTCGTGGAAATCGGATTTTTTGCCTGCGTTGAACTCAAATTTTGTAGGCGCGATCAAGGCACCCAATCGGTCGAAAGTAGAAAGATAGTGCGCTTCATAAGCTTCACCCGTGCGCTCGCTGCGCGGGCCTTTTTTGCCCCGAGCCGACACGAACAAGATGCCGTTGTCGTAATAAATCGGGGCATAGTCGGTGCCTGGGAGGTTAAGTTCTCTTACATTTTCCAGCCGGACGGGGTAGCGTCGGTCATCCTTTTCCCGGAACCGATCTTTTGATTTGCTTTTGGAAGAGCCCGAGCCTTGGGCCGAAACGGCCAGCACGAGCAATAACAGCGGAAGGGCGAGGATTAGTTTGCGTAACATTTTTTGCAAAATAAGTGGTTGATGGATGATGATGTGGCGCGGGCTTGGAAGCCCGAGCAGGTGTGTATGGATTAAACGCTGGCGAAGGTACGGGGATTGCGTTATTGGAGGAGAAGGGCTGCAAATGTTTTGGGGCCGTAAGCCCAGGCCATTTCTATGGCCTTGTCTAAGAATGCTTTTGTATCCAAGGTGATGTTTTTTATCTTGATACGTAACTGGTTAGGATGGAACACGGATGACACAGATTAGACACGGATTTGCACGGATT
>JANMME010000433.1:0-4841 GCA_031373015.1 Saprospiraceae bacterium | reverse complement strand
GGATTGGCTGTCTAATATCTGGGAGAAAGGGAAAAATTATTTGCTCTATTTTTTTAGACGGAAAAAGCAAGCAAAAACAGTTGCCTCATAGAGAGGATCTTCTTTAAGACTTTAAATTGGGATATGCGTTGAAACAACAACCTCCCCGTCAACACTCAATTTTTGAAGGGAAATGGGTTTGATTTCGTTCAAACCACCGCCTTCGACTGGGATTTCAATTTTGATATAGTTGTCTGTAAAACCGCTCAGTAAAGTAGCATCGCGATGATGCTCAAATAAGGCAGGACGTACGGTGCCAATATGTTGCTGATAAAAAGCCCGGCGTTTCATTTCTGAAAGTCCACGCAAGGCCTGATTTCGGCGACGCCGTTCTTCTACCTGGACTTTGCCGGGCATTTCTGCGGCAGGGGTATTGGCGCGTTCGGAGTAGGTGAACACGTGGAGGTACGACACATCGAGGTTTTGGATAAACTGGTAAGTCTCCAAAAAATCGGCCTCCGTTTCGCCCGGGAAACCGACGATGACGTCGCAGCCGATACAGGCATGGGGCATCCATTTTTTGATCGTCGCCACGCGCTCGGCGTACAAATCCCGGCGGTAGCGGCGGCGCATATCGCGGAGTTGCTTGTCGTTGCCCGATTGAAGCGGGATGTGAAAATGTGGCATAAAACGTTGACTTTCTGCCACAAACGCGATGATTTCGTCGGTCAGCAAGTTCGGTTCGATGCTGCTGATACGGAAACGACTGACTTCTTCCACTTTGTCCAGCGCGGTTACCAAGTCTGCAAACAAGGCTTCTTTTCTGGGGCGCTCGCCTTCAATCACAGCCGTGCCATTGCCAAAATCGCCGAGGTTCACGCCTGTCAGCACGATTTCCTGTGTGCCCATTTGGCCGATTTGGCGGGCGTTTGCCACGGCACTTTCAAGCGTGTCCGAACGGCTCGCGCCACGCGCTTGCGGGATGGTGCAAAAGGAACATTTGTAATCGCAGCCATCCTGGACTTTGAGAAACGAGCGGGTGCGGTCGCCAAAGGAAAATGAAGCGGTAAAGGTGTTTACATCGCGGACTTCTCCTGCCTGCACCATGCCTTTTCCGGGGGATTTGCTCAGGTCGTCCACATAGTCGAGGATACGGAACTTTTCGCCGGCGCCGAGCACCAGATCCACACCGGGGATGTCCGCGATCTCGTGGGGTTTGAGTTGGGCGTAGCAGCCCGTTACCACCACAAAAGCGCCGGGTTGGCGACGCATGGCCTGGCGCACGATCTTGCGACACTCCCGATCTGCTTGCTCCGTCACGGAGCAGGTGTTGAGCACATAGATGTCGGCCTCTTCCTCGAATTTGACAGGCAAATAACCGCTTGATTCGAAAAGACGCGCCAGTGCGGAGGTCTCCGAATAGTTAAGTTTGCAGCCAAGGGTATGGAAAGCGACGGTGCGTGGTGTAGCCATTAGGAATAGCGATGCCCGACATCGCACTGTGTGCTTCTTCGGGTGAAGGCGCAAAGATACGCCGCTGGAGAGGTATTTTAAGGGGGATTTGGAAGAAAATCAGATATTTAATGCCAATTTTGAAGAGAGTGGAGGGGTTGTGTCAAAAGTCGAACGATGTGAAATCTCAGTTTTTTTACCAAATCATGTTTTGCCTTCGCGAAATATAACTTCCCGAAAGTTTAAAACTTTCGGGAAGTTCGGGAATGCAACAAATTAAATTTTGCCTCTTAGTCCAACTGGTATCTCTCTCCTACTTTTGATACAACCCCTCCACTATCCGATCTGCTTTAAAAACACTTCCAACCCGAATCATGGACCCTCTATACAAACTCGACAACCCCGCGTGGCATTCACTGAACGAAGAACACCGGGCCTTTGCCGTTGGCAACGAGGCACTCAAATTTTACCCGTCGAACATCTCGCCGTTTGGCGGGATCAACTCACCGGACGTCCGCGTGCTTTTCCAATTGGATACGCTTTTCAAGCGGGGCGACTCCTTTTATCTCTTTGACGAATTGCCGGAATTGCCACCAAACTACACCATTCTTTCGGAATTGCTTTGCGTACAGATGGTTTGTGAAAACACGATCCCATTAGAAGTGACAGAAAAAATCATTTACCTCAATGATGCATTTGCAGAGCCGCTGGGAAATTTGGTGAATCTGGTGCAACCCGGTTATTTCAGACCGAACACCCGTTTGATGGGGGATTATTTTGGCATATTTCAGCAAAACCAACTCGTTGCGGTCACAGGTGAACGGATGCGGATGCACGATTTTACGGAGATCAGCGCCGTGGTGACACACCCTGATTTTGTGGGCAGAGGCTATGCCAAACAATTGGTGGCCTACACGGTCAATAAAAATCTTGCTGAGGGTAAGATCGCCTATCTGCACGTGGCAGGAAGCAACACGCTGGCTATTACCCTGTACGAAAAACTAGGGTTTCAGTGGCGCAGGGACATTATGGTGCGGAAAATTCAGCGAGAATAGCTGGACGGAAAGCGGGTATATGCCAAAAGCCATGATCCTACATTAAAAGTGTTGTTGCTCCAAAATAATGATGTCAGTTACAAAACCTCAATCTTCAATTTCGGCATCGTTTCGCGCTTGCTTGAACGCCCCATTCATTCGTTCAAAAAAAGCTGGTGTTGGGTATTGGCACAAATATATCTGGTCTCCATGTTGCCTTGAAAATGGCATATCCAATTGCCAGACTTTTTCGATTTTTTGAAAAAAACCGGGCATATCGTCGCCCAATTCGCCGTTCACGTAGATCAGGGTTTGGAAATTGGTTGGCAGCGAATCTGGGAGCCAGTATTGGTAGTTGTCGCTGAAACTCAAGACCTTAGGAACGCCATATTTTTTGCCAAAATGTTCAATCGCGCCTGCTTGTCCATAACTATCGGCAAATATGGCAGAAGTGTTTTTGTTGGGAAGATTTTGCCAAGTCTCGCCAGCGTTTTTTGCCAGTTCTTCCCAGCCCAACATATCGGCGAAATCTTGTGGCAAAGCGTAATAGTTGCCATCTTCCCAGCGCAGGATGCCGTGCAATCCGGGCATTTTTGTGACATTTTTCACAAATTCAGATTCTCGAGCTGGCGGGAAAAGCGGCAAAGCAGCGGGCAGAACCAAAGCCCCGACGATGAGCATGAACAAGGGCAGTGCATATCTTAGCCCAACCATTCTGCGTAGGGTCATTCGTTCCAAAAAGGCCGCGCCCGCAGCCACCAGCACGGGATATGCTCCCAGTGAATAGTAACTTTTTGCGCTAAAAAGCAACAGCACCGTTAGCACCGTAAGGTACATCCAGGCGAAAACACGCCAGGCAGCAGCCTCTTTGTGAAGCAGCAAAAACCAAAGCCCTGCCAGCCAAACAGGCAAAGCTGGCAAGAAAAAACGCAGCTGGTCACTGAAAAAACTGTCCAAAGAAACGTGCGCGAACTGCGTGGCTGCCAACTCGCCTAAATGCCGAAAAACAGGGAACTTATGTTCGGCCTGCCAGACCATGTTCGGAGAAAAAAATAGTAGGGCAAGCCCAACGGCGAGGTAAAATTTCTGCTCAGTAAAAATCCGACGGCTTTGGGAAAATAGAATCCCCGGAAGCATCGCGAACAAAAAAATGAACACCGTGTACTTGTTGAGCAGGCCCAAGCCTGTTGCCAGACCGAACCAGAGCAGCCAGGACGATTTTTCAGTATTGATGTACTTGAGAAAAAGCCAACAGAGCAGGGTCCAATAAAAAATGTCGAACACCACTGGCATGAACAACATACAAGGGCGCAAAAACGCACCCGAAGTCAAGCCCGCCAACCCAACAATGACCATGGCAAAGCGCCCATTCCCGGTTTCTGAGCGGGTATTTTTAGGGAGCATTTCCTTGGCCATTAAACCTGTGAGCAGCACGGTTGCCGTGCCGAACAGGGTGGAAATGAGCCGAATAGCCTGCACGGAGCCGCCCAAAACGCTATCGCCGAACCAGGCCCAAAATCCGATTCCTGCCGGAACGGATGCATAACCCCAGTCAAGGTTTCTGCCGAGTGCCAGGTACAGGAGCTCGTCACGATGAAACGACCATTGCCCATTCAAGTAAAGATGGAGCAAGAGTTTGGCAATGAGAAAAGCGGCTAAAATTTGTAGCCAGGTCAGTCTTTTCATAAGTATGACCAAATGAGAAAAAAGGGAGGATTTTGCTCGATCCAAAATATTGACATTTGACCCAATCTTGCCACCAAAATGCCTACCCGCGCTGCAATTTCCCCTTCCGCCCATCGGCATCGAAGAAATAAACACCAGGTGAAAGGCGGCTCAGATCGAGTTCAAAACGGTTGCCCTGAGGGTCAGTTTGGCGCAATACTTCTTGTCCGGTGAGGTTGAAAAGCCGAAAAATACGCACACCCTCCATACCACTGGGTAGGGTGAACATCGTCTTGCCGGTTGTCGGGTTTGGGGTTAGAAATATTTGCGTTGCACCCCATTGGCTCCCAGGATTTTGGTTGCCCACCGTAATAGGGTGCTCCGTGTAGAAAGCAATGAGCACCATCATTTCGTCATCAGAAGTAGGGCCGAAATGGACGGGCACGGGGCCGTCGTTTATCCATTCGGCTTCGTGGATGATACCGTTGCCCCATTTGACAGGCAACAGGGGCTGCCAATACCGGATTGGAATGTGGCGATAGTCATACCAGGGGGTTGGGCAACCCGGGATTCCCATGGGGCAGGAAGCATCGTAAATCAGTTTGCCTTTTTGCCCATTGGCCAAGCGGTTCCAGACTTTATAGCCATGGCCGTATTTGTGTGTGTGGCCCATCAGCCCCCAAAAATATAGGCTGTCCGCGCCAAACTGAT
>JANMME010000428.1:0-1842 GCA_031373015.1 Saprospiraceae bacterium | reverse complement strand
GTTTTCAAAAACCTCCGAGGTCTCCCTACGCCAAACTACCTCGCTTTGATGAAATTCAACGCAATGATACGTCAATGTAATTTTGGGCAAATTGATTTTTGGAAAAACGGCACTTCGCGAGGGGTGTTCGTCCTATCTTTGCCTTGAAAATTTGACAACTTTTCAAAAGTTGTCAAATTTGGATTGCCCCCCAATTCTACAATTCACAACAATTATGAAATATCGTCTCGCACTTGCCCTCATTGCCCTTGCAGCCCTCACGCGCCTGCTTCCGCACCCGAATAACTTTACGCCAATAGGGGCCATAGCCCTTTTTGGCGCGGCTTATTTCAACCGGCAGTGGTTGATGCTGGCTGTACCTTTTGCCGCGCTGTTTTTCACAGATTTGTTTCTCAACAACGTGATCTACCGCGAATTGTACGGCAACCAGTTTACCCTTATCACTTCTTGGTGGATTTATGCGGCGTTCGCAATGGTGATGCTCGCGGGCATGGGCTGGTTCAATAAAAAGGTGACCGGAATTCGGGTACTGGGAGCGAGCCTTTCCGCTTCGGCCATTTTTTTCCTGGTTACTAATTTTAGTGTTTGGGCAGAAGGCTCCATGTATCCGAAAACTGCGGCTGGACTCGCGGCTTGCTACACCGCAGGGATTCCGTTTTTGGGCAATACAATTTTGGGAGATTTGTTCTTTTCAGCAGCGATGTTTGGGGTGTACGAATGGGCGAAAAGGAGAAGCACAGCAAACGCAGAGGCGTTTTGAATTTACGATTTTGGAATTACGATTTTCGATTGTTTCGAACCGAAAAAGATACTATTTTTGCCTTTTTTGGATCAAAAAAATCGAAAATCGTAATTCCAAAATCGTAAATTCTAACCGGCTTTCATCTTGTCCAAGGGAAGTTCAAAGCCGGGTAGCACTTCTTCGCCTGATAGTTTCTTTCCAGAAAAACCTTTCAGGACTTCAACGCTCTGGCCTTGACGGTAAATGTGTACCTGCTCTGTGTAAGGGTCAATAAGCCAGGCCAATCGAACGCCATTTGCCATCCAGGAATCGGCCATTTTCTTTTGGAGTTTCACCAAGCGATCACTTCGAGACCGCACTTCAGCTACAAAGTCGGGGACGATTTTCACAAAATCATCTTCTTCATTGGCGGGTGAGGCGGCGATGCGCTCGGGTGAAATCCAAGCCACATCGGGGGATTTGGTGGTGCCGTCGGGAAGATCAATCCCTCCAGTAGAACCATGTACTTCGCCGGATTTCAAAAGGGTTTCGTTCCAAAGATAGATAAGCGCGATGACCGCAGATTCACGCTTGCTGGAACCTCTTTTTACAGGAGACATAATCGTTACAGTACCATTTTTTTCGCGTTCCATGCCCAAATCGGGGAAGTGCTCGGCCAACATGACAAACTCTTCCCTGCTCAAGGGGCGTTGCAGTTCCACTGGGCCAAAGTGCAGGGCCAAGTAATCAAGCGTAAAAGACTTAGGTTGTGTAAGGAGCGCAGACATAACAAATTCAGAATATTTAAGCAATATGAGTCATCCCGAATTTTGAGTTTAGTACGTCCCATGGGGACGGAATCTTGGTAGAAATGTTGTTTTTGATGAATAAGCGTGCCGTAGGTACGCTATCTAAAAAACGGTAGATAGGTGCTGTGTGCGCCACCAAGCAAAATTCCATTTTTTTTTAAAAAAGTGAATCTGCTTGAAGACAAAAAGATTTTTGGGTTCGAGATGGCTCGAACCAATAGTTCATTGACATAATTTTAGTAGTTTTGCCTTACCATAGCAAGTCAGTTTAAACGGACTATGCAGCGTAGGCGGGGCATCGTTCCTGTCTAT
>JANMME010000417.1:0-2186 GCA_031373015.1 Saprospiraceae bacterium | reverse complement strand
AACTCAAAATTCGGGATGACTCATATTGAAACTTATATGCATATCCCGATTTGGAAGAAATGGCTCTCGCACCTCACCCCCGTCACGCTGGAAGAGACTGCTTCGGAGCAAAATCCTGAACTAAGTGTGGTGCTCTCGCGGGGTCGGGTGCAATTGTTGAGTGGCGATGCCATCTATTCTTGGGATGACCTCTACAAGAATTTTCTCGTCGCTTTTGACCGTTTGAAAATTGACGAACGAAAGATTGACGACGTGCTGCTGCTGGGCCTCGGGCTCGGCTCAATACCGTTCATGCTGGAAAAGGTCTTCCATCGCCACTACCATTACACAGCCATTGAATGGGACGAAACGGTGGCGCATCTGGCCGCCAAATACACCCTTTCTCGACTAGAAAGCCCCGTTGAAATCATCACTGCCGACGCGGAGGTTTTTGTGCAAGTGACTGAGGAACAATTCGATATGCTCATCGTGGACATCTTTGAGGACGAAATTACGCCACCGCAGTTTTGCACCGAGGAATTCTTGGAAACCTGTGATGCCATG
This sequence comes from Saprospiraceae bacterium, assembly GCA_031373015.1. Taxonomy (GTDB): domain Bacteria; phylum Bacteroidota; class Bacteroidia; order Chitinophagales; family Saprospiraceae; genus M3007. The sequence continues at coordinate 1,643 of JANMME010000417.1, read as the reverse complement.
CTCCGCCCTGGGGGGCTTATACTCTTTAATCGTCTCCACGGAGAGGACGTAAGTGTGCGTCAAGTGACGGAGCGTTTTTTTGAGCGCAGGTTCAAAAATGTGTTTCCAGAGGCTTGGGCCATTGACACGAAGGGGAATTGGATCTTGTGTGCAGAAAAGCCGAATTAACAAGCGACAATCGCTACGAACAGCCTATTTTTGTTCAAAATTATCAAGCTATGGGGAATATCAACATCCCAGACTCCATTCACCTACCCAAGCCTTTTGGCTCCAAGGGCTACGAATTGAGGTTTTTGGACCGCTACACGGACGAGGCGTTCGAGAAGTTCTGTGCCGAAAACCGCAACATGCGTATTGAGAAAGACAAAAACGGAAAACTCATCATTATGCCCCCCGTAGATTTTAATGGCGGCCTGTACGAAGACGAAGTACACGGCCAACTTTATGTTTGGCGCAGCCAAACACGCAAAGGCTATTCTTTCAGCCCCACCACTGGCTTCAAACTCCCCGACGGCTCCACCCGCTCTGCCGACGGGGCCTGGGCCAGCGACGAAAAAGTGGCCGCGCTCACGCCCCAGCAGCGCAAAAAATTCGCGCCAATTGTTCCAGACTTTGTAATCGAAGTGCGTACGGAAAGCGACCGACTTGGCAAATTGAGAAAGAAAATGACCGATACTTGGATAGCCAACGGCGTTCGTCTGGCTTGGCTCATTGACCCAAAAACCAAGAAAACTTACATCTACCGCCCCGGGCAAGCGGCTGAAATACTTGTCGGATTCGAGCGCACGCTTTCGGGCGAGGACGTTTGCCCAGGGCTGGAAATGGATTTGCGAAAGTTGTTGTAGCCATAAAACTTCACACAGACTTAACCCTTCGATGCAAACACCCGACTCTGACCCGAATCTACCTTTGCCAGAAATGCAAAACGGCATGAAGGAAGGATCACACGCAAAGAAAATCCTCATCGTAGACGACGAGCCTGATATACTGGAATTCCTACAATACAACCTCCGCAAAGAAGGCTATCAAGTGGTCACAGCACCCGATGGCCTAAAAGCAATCCAAGTCGCTGAACGAGAAAAGCCGCATCTTATCCTGCTTGACATCATGATGCCGGAAATGGACGGCGTAGAAGCCTGCCGACTATTGCGCTCACGAAAAGAGTTTGACGATACACCCATTGCTTTCCTCACAGCCCGCGACGAAGATTTTTCCCAGATCGCTGCACTTGATGTCGGTGGTGATGACTATATTACCAAGCCCATCAAACCGCGCGTACTCGTCAGTCGCATCAATGCGCTGCTCCGGCGCAGGGGTCGTGCTTCAGAAGAAGAAGCCAGGGCGATCCATCTACATGATTTGGTCATAGACAAAGACAAAGTTCTGGTCTTCAAAGGCGAACAAACCATTGAACTTCCCCGAAAGGAATTTGAAATCCTTTGGCTCTTGGCATCCAAGCCTGGTCGTGTGTTTACCCGCGAGGAGATATTTGACAAAATTTGGGGCGCGGATGTCATTGTTGGCAACCGCACGATTGATGTACACATCCGCAAACTCCGCGAACATATCGGCGAAATCTACATTAAGACCATGAAAGGAATTGGTTATAAATTTGATTTTTAGATGTTCAAAAATCAGACCCC
>JANMME010000415.1:0-2088 GCA_031373015.1 Saprospiraceae bacterium | reverse complement strand
CATCCGTGGCCCGCTACGCGTGGATGGGCCACGGATGACGCGGATTAGACACGGATTTTCACGGATTACAGTTCCCCAGCCAACAATCTCAACCGAATCTCGGCGGCTTTCAGATTATACAGCACCATATCCCTGCGCGACAAGGCCTGTTCCAGTGAGTTTTGAGCAATCTGCGGTTCCAGCCCACTCGTTGTCCCGACCCGAAAACGCTCGGTGCTCACGTTGAGGTTTTCCCGCGCAATGCGCACATTTTCTTCTTCCAGGCTCAAGATTTGTTGTTGGCTTTGGTAAGTAGCGAGTTGGTTTTCCAGTTCTGACTCCACAAAAAGGCGTTGATTATCAAGCCGATAGGCCGATTGCTGCGCCGCTAGTTGGGCCGTTTCCACTTGTCGTTTGATATTGCCACCTGTGTAGAGCGGCAGCACCAAACTTGCGCCGACGGTCAGTCCGGCCTGGGTATTGCTCAACAGGAATCCCGCCCCATTATCAGCTCGGACCGCATTGAGCTGGCTGTTGCCTACGATGCGCGGTTTATTAAGTGCGCGGTTTTCATCCACCACCAGCGCAGCGATGTCTGCCGATTTTTGGAGCGAAAGCAGGCTGGGGTTGTTGGCTAAAATCTTCTGGATCAGGTCATTGCGTACGGGAGCGAAGGTCGTTGTCAGCGTTTCGTCCACACTGAACGCTGTTTCGGATGGGCGCACGAGGAGGCGATTGAGAGAGCGTTTGGCGTTGGAAGTGGCGGTCTGTTGCAAAATAAGATCGGCGCGGCGTTGGTTGAGGTCTATGCGGGCTTGCAGCGCATCCGTTTGCGCCGCAAAACCGGCTGCCAGCCGAGCCTCCGCGATGCGCAAGCGTTCCTCATTGAGCGCAATCACTTCCGCCAAAGCCCGCTCCTGCATCCGTCCGCGCACGATGTCGTAGTAGTTTTGCAGCACTGCAGCCGTGGTTTGCTGCACCGTATTTTGCAGGTTGGTTTTGCCGAGCGATTCCAGCTGCTCCAGCCTTTTTTTGGTGATTTGCATTTTGCGCCCATCAAAGAGCGTCCAGGAAAGTTGCACCCCGGCATTGGCGGTGTTGAACGGAGCGCCGGCTTCCTTGAACTCGGTGCCGTTCGACAGTTTTTGCTGGAAGGCGCTAAGGGTGAAGTTCTCATTGGCCACGAGATTCACCGTGGGGAGCATCCCCGCGTTGCCGCGCGTGTTGTTGAGCCGGGCGATGTCGGCATCGGCTTGGCTGATGCGGATGTCGTAGTTGGCCTCGAGGGCGATGCGGACGGCTTCATCGGGGCTGAGGAGAGGAAGGGCGGGGTTTTGGGCGAGGATAGATGTGGTAATGAGTAGACCCGCCGCCGCCAAGGCTATGGCGGGTAAAGCGGGTAAAAAGAGGGAGCGTTTTTTCATGCGATAAATGTACGCGTCAAAAAAAATATGTTTGTTCAGGGAAATGAAATAACCCTTGTGCAATGCAATTGTTTTTGAATTTGACTTGGTAAAGTATAAGCCACAAAACAAAAAAGCCTTCCATTTCTGGAAGGCCTTGTGGGCACAGAAGGACTCGAACCTCCGACTTGCTGCTTGTAAGGCAGCAAAAAAGTGGTTTCATCTGGTTTAATTTGGTTTTAACTAACTGATTATCAGCACTAATTTTTTCACAAGACAACACACTTTATCAGAAAGAATGTACTTTTGCATGCAAATTGTGTGCAAATTTAATTTCCTATGGTTTCTGTAAAGATATTCCTTGATGCCCGCTACAAGAAAAAAGATAGCACCCACCCCCTCAAACTTCGGGTCGGTCTCAACCGTGAGGCCTATTTTATCAACCTAGGGTTTAGTATTTTAAGTAAAGATTGGGATGAAAATGGGCAAAAAATTAAGGCCTCCTGCAAAACGGTTGAGAACATTACCCGTCTGAATTCGATCCTCGCCAAAGAGAAACAAAAGGTCCTGGAAATTCTCATCAAACTACAGGATGAGGGTAAGTTGGAAACGCTCTCTTTGGAAGACCTCAAAAATTTCGTGACCCAAAAGCACACCGAGACAATGCTCTTGGCATTTGGCGAGGAGATTATTGCTCAACTGAGGC
>JANMME010000399.1:0-8259 GCA_031373015.1 Saprospiraceae bacterium | reverse complement strand
TTAAGGCTTTGACCTTGCTCGTCTTCGAGGATTTGATAGTATTCCGGGCGGTAGATGAAAGAGACGATGTCGGCATCTTGTTCGATGCTGTTGTGCACGATGAAGTCGTTAGCAACAAAGTTGTGTGTGCCAGGCACGGTTGCATCATAAACATCAGCGGTGCCAGCAGGGGTAATCGATACGATTTCGTCCCAGTAAATGTCAGATTTAGAAATTTTAACCTGAGGGGACAAGGCGATTTTGTCGCCATTGTTGAGTGCGTCCAAGCGCGTCCAGCCGTTGCGTTTGTAGAACGGATGGTTGGCAGTAGCGCGAATACTGCGACCACTAGCAGTTTTGAGTTCAAAAACAGGTTTGTGACCTGAAAAGAAGACATTAGAAATGGGCATTGCACCTATGTTCAAATCATCCGACATAGTGCGTGTTTTAAACCAACTTTGGTTGTTGCTTTCGGCCAAGTCTTTGATTTTAAATTGTTTGCCGGTAGCGGCGTCCGTAATAAGCGTATCCCCCGTGAGGCAGCCAGACTCACGAAGATCGCTCAACTGCGGCCTTTTGCTCCCTCCCCGCACCTCCACCGCACGACTCAGCTGTGAGAGTGCAATAACTGGCACGTTCAATTCTTTTGCCAGCGATTTCAGGGCGCGGGAGATACTGCCAATTTCTTGCTCACGGTTGCCGTTGCGGTTATTGTCCGCAGAGCCGGTCATCAATTGAAGGTAGTCAATCACGACCAGTTGGATGTCGTGTTGCATCTTGAGGCGGCGACATTTGGCGCGGAGCTCGAAGATGTTGATGGCTGGGGTATCATCAATAAAGATCGGCACCGCGTTGAGCCGTTCCACCGTGCTTTGGAGCATTTGCCACTCATAATCTTCCAGTTTTCCGTTGCGGAACTTGTTGGCCGGGATTTCCGATTCCATCGAAATGAGGCGCTGCACGAGCTGCGTAGAGGCCATTTCGAGCGAAAAAAGAGCGATTCCCTTGTTGAAATCGCGCGCGGCGTTCAGGGCTACGGCTAGCACCATGGAAGTGTTGTGCGTCACGGTCATGTCTTCCAGCAGGAAAAGCCCGTTGCCATCCAATTCAAATCCGTAGTAATCGTCCACCTTGTCTTGCTCCACGCGAATGCCCGTTACTTGCCAGTTTATCTTGCTTTTCCATGGATTGGGTTGTTTGCGTTGGATGCGCACGGGCACTTTATCCAGATCGCCGTAGATGCGCAAACGCCAAACGGTGCTTTCAAACCCTATGGAAGTTATCTGTGCTTTTTTGGCGGCCAAAGAGGTTCTGAACCCCAAAGAATCGCACAAAAACTTGATCTCCCGGGCAAGTCGCTCGTTTTTTTGGGTAATCTCAAAACCGTTGGATTGCACCAGATAATGGCCATCGCTATCAATCAATCCAGCCAGCAGTTCGAGGCGTTTTGCCGTGGAGTTGATGAGGTAATCTTGCGGAATGTGTTTGTTCCCCAGCACACCCAATTCGCGCAACATTCCGTGCAGCGAATATCCCATCGCGTGTTGCCGGTCATTTGCAATGCAGTAAATCGGGCATTTTTCAGGGGCTTGCTGGTGCTTTTTCAAATGCAAGCCTAAATCATTGGCATAAGATTCCAAATAGGAAACCACCTCTTCGTCAGTGGTAGAAATGTTGCTGTTTTCTGAAGTGCCATCGCCCAACCAAAGCCCGAGGAAATAGGGGTGAACCGGGAGGTTTTTTTCGGGAAATTCGACCGCCGTTTTGTATCCCTTGTAGTTGGTTTTAAATTTGGCTGCCTGACCCAGATAGTCTTTCACACTGATGTTCAACACATCGCCGTTTTGATGCCTCCACTCCGTCCGGCTGCGCTTGAGCGAAAGGATATGGCTTTCATTCACCCGATAGTCAATGCCTTTGTTTTGGCGTACCCAGTACATCATTTCACGGCCTGTGGTCGTGGATAGTATGCGGCGGGGCGTGGAGTCGTCGCCCATGAGCAAATCGCCGGGTTGTAGATCTTCCACGTTTTGCAGCAATCCGTTGTACATCAATACCTTAGTCCCCTTGCCGAGGCATTTACCCATGCCCGGCCTGGCCGCAATAATGATCAAATCCGAAGGTTGCCAGCCCGAGGTAAGCCGGTCGAGGTCCGTGAAACCCGTGGGTACGCCCGTGAGCCCGTCCTCTTTTTTGGAAAGTTCTTCGATTTGTTTCAGCACCTTGGCGCTGAGGCTGCCCATGCTTTCGTAGGAGCGGCTGAGGTTGTTTTGCGTGATGGCAAAAAGCCCTTTTTCGGCCTCGTCGAGTAAGTTGAACACATCGGTGGTGTCTTCATAAGCATCGCGGATGGTCCGGGTGCTGACGCCGATGAGTTCGCGCTGTATGTGTTTTTGGGCGATAATACGGGCGTGGTACTCTATGTTGGCTGCTGAGGCCACGCGGTTGCTGAGCTCCACGAGGTAGTAGCCGCCACCGATTTTGTCGAGTTCGCCGGCTTTTTTCAATTCCTCGGTCACGGTCAGCAAATCCACCGGGTTTGAGCGTTCAAACAGTCGGATAATGGCGCGGTATATGTGCTGGTGCGCTTCGAGGTAGAAACTTTCCGGGCGAAGGGTGTCCATTACCATGGGCAAGGCCTCACGGTCGAGCATGAGCGCGCCGAGCACGGCTTCTTCAAGCGGCACGGCCTGGGGCTGCACCTTGCCAAACACGAAGTTCGACAGGCTCTCGTTGTTGGGCGCGTTGCGACGGCCTTTGCCGCTGTTGCCGCCCTGTTGGCCGCTTGCTTGATTATTGCTTGATTCGTTCATGTTGTGTATCCCGGAACGCTGTTCCGGGGATAATGTAACCCGGAACGCCGTTCCGGAGGTGATACGGCCCGGAACGGAGTTCCGGGCTACTAAAAGGGCTGCAAACCTACTTTTTACCCCCCGTTATTTCTATTTGAAACAATCCGTGTGACCTCAAACCTGTGGAGAAACCCGTGTGCAACTGTGGAAAACCCACTAAACAAGCCACTTTATCCACATCGCGTTTCAGTTATCAACATGCTCTAAGCTGCGTTAACCAAAAACGTTTAAGGCTTGAAAAGCACTGCTTTAGCAAAAAGGAAGCAGCCGTTTTTAAGTGTATTGACGCGTTCGCAAGATACTTTGTAGGTTAAGTGAAGGTTAATTTTCCACAGTGCAAAAGTTTTTCTTTTGTCATTTTGCCCGCCAAAATTAACAGTTTTTGTTTTGAATATAAAAATGGTTTTTCAAAAAAAGTAAAACTTTTTGAGGTTTTAATTTTAACCAATATAAAACCGCTTTCTCGCAATATCTGCCGCTTTTTAAAAAAGTGGCACAAATTGCCGTTCCCTCACAAAAGAGACCGAATCAATTTAAAACAAAAATATTGTTGGAATTTTTGGCTAATAGCCTGATTTTCAGCCCATCAACAATCAATGAGCGCGAACGCGCCATCACGCCTTGGCGTGACAATCCTGTAATCGGCATTCATCAATCAAAAAACATCTAAACTATTGAATTCTACCCCGTATCGAGCGTTGAAACCTTCCCACCCCTGCAATCCACCCGTATGCAATGCCACCACTGTGCTCTCGGGCGCGAATACGCCTTTTGCGAGCATATCAAACACGCCAAAGAGCATTTTGGCGGTGTAGATGGGGTCGAGCAAGATGTTGGTTTGCTGAAAAAACGAACGCGCAAAATCTATAACGGGAGGGTGGAATTTGGCAAACCCACCAAAAGTGTAGTGGTGGATCATGTTGAAACGCTGTTTCAGTTCAGGGTCATGGAAACCGGCTTTGTGCAATAGCTGCAGGATACTTTCTGGGTCAACACCATGCTTGCTGACTGGGAAAACCATCACCTGGCTGTCAGGAGTGCCAAGCCCTGCAAGGATGCCCGCCGCCGTACAACCGGTGCCCGCAGGCGTGCAGAGGTACAACGGTTGCCCCGAAAGACTGGGGTGTTGGTTCAATAACTGGGCGGTAATTTCCCTTGGAATTGCCGCGCAAGCCTCCAATGCTTCAGGCACATTGCCACCTTCGGGCAGCAGGTAACTTTGGGGGAACTCACTGTTCAGCAGTGGGCCGCCCTGGTTTTTGCACACGTCGTATTGAGCCTTGGGCATACGGCGCAGCGTCATGCCGTTTTCCTGACAGCATCGTAAGGTAGGGTTTTGTAAATCAACGTGTTCGCCGCGCAGGATGCCAACGGTGGGGATGCCAAAAATCCTGCCCGCCACGGCAACAGCGTGCAAGTGGTTGGAAAAAGCGCCGCCGAACGTCACCAGCCCGCCGGGGTGCGATGGCTTGACCTTTGTGAGCAAGGCTGCCAATTTCCGGCCCTTGCTGCCCTGGATTTCAGGGTGCAGCAGCTCGTCGCGCTTGATAAAAAGCGAGATGCCCTGGCTGTTTCCGGGATGCTCTGGAATGAGTTGGAGGGGCGATATGGGGAGATTGAATGACATGGGTAAGGAAGACCTCGTAGGTTTTTAGAATCTTATGGCATGTACACAAGGTTATAACCTACGACGAATAGGGGCTAAGACCATTTTTTGACAGGATTTACAGGATGTACAGGATATGTCGGCTTCGCCGACTCCGTAGCATGGATGTTTTAGGTAGATAATCACCTCAAATCAATGATCGGAGCAAGTCGGCGAAGCCGACGCCATCCTGTTTATCCTGTACATCCTGTCAAAAAACACGCTTAGCGGAGGTGTACAACCCGTAGGTTTTTGAAAATCTCCGAAGTCTTGGGCTGCAAAGTTTAACAACATTCTGAAAGTTCGCACCACACCGCGCTACTTTTGCCCAATATCTCAATATCTCAATTTTTCAGGCATGATCCTCGTCACAGGTGCCAACGGCCAACTCGGCCAGTGTTTTCGTCAATCCGCAACCAATTGGTCGGGCCAAGATTTCGTTTTTAGGGGCTCGGTGGATTTGGATGTGAGCAACCGACGCGCGGTGCGGGCATTTTTTAAGTCTTTCCGGTCCGCTGGGGACGACAAACTGCGGTGGGTGATCAACTGTGCCGCGTACACCGCGGTGGACAAGGCAGAAATCGAATCGAGAAAAGCGCGGAAGATCAACGTTTTTGGCACAAAATACCTTGCAGAAGCCTGCGCGGAGCTCGGCATTCCGCTCATTCATTTCAGTACTGACTATGTTTACCACAACCGTCAGAACACGCCCTTTCTCGAGACTGACCCCGTTAGTCCCAAGGGCGTGTATGCCCGCACCAAACTCGCGGGCGAACGAGCAGCCTTGCGTGCCCAGCCGCTCAGCATGATCATCCGCACGTCTTGGGTATATTCAAACTTTGGCCAAAATTTTGTGAAAACCATGCTCCGTTTGGGTAGCGAGCGTGCCACGCTCAAGGTGGTGGCCGATCAAATTGGCTCGCCCACCTACGCCCCTGGTCTGGCCGAAGCGGTGTTGAGCATCATCCAAAAAGTAGAGTCCGGGGAAGTGCCGAAGGAATCCATCGCAGGTATTTGGCACTATTCCAACGAGGGCGTGGCGAGTTGGTATGATTTCGCCGCGGCCATTTTTGAAATTGAAAATATCCTCTGTCAGGTTCGGCCTATTGCGACCAAAGATTATCCCACGCCCGCTAAGCGGCCCCCGTTTAGTGTTTTGGACAAAAGCAAGATCAAGGCTGCGTTTGGGCTTGAAATCCCGCATTGGCGGGAGAGCTTGCGGCGGTGTCTGGCATTGCTACATGAGTAATCCCGGGTTGTTGGCCACTTAGGCCTGAAATCAGAGAAAGTTCAAAAATTCAGGGACGCGCACTGTTTAGAAACGCTTCAATCTCTTCCCGACTTATAGTGGGCGTTCCCCCTGCTTTCGTTGCCGTCAAAGCCCCCAGCGCGTTGGCAAACCGGAGACATTCCTGATCGCTCGCGCCGGCAAACAACTGGCTTAAAAACCCGGATAGAAAAGCATCTCCGGAGCCGATCGTGTCCTGCACTTTCACGGACACCCCGGGCACGCTGCAATAGCCGGCCTTGCTCAGGCAGGCTGCGCCGTGCTCGCCCTTTGTCACAATGATGCGGTCGAAGCCAAACTTTTTTTGAAGCGCTTCCATTTGTTTCGACTCGTCGCCTTCTATACCGTACCATTTAGACAAGATGGCGAGTTCAATGTCGTTGACTTTCACCACATTGGCTTTTGGCAGCAGTTCTTCCAGCAGTGCTTGGGTGTAAAACGGCTCGCGCAAATTCACGTCAAAAACCCTTAGCGGCGCGATTTCGAGCAAACGAAGGAGCGTTTTCCGGGTATGTTCGGAGCGGCAGGAAAGGCTTCCAAAGACCAGCGCGTCGGCCTCGCCCACGGCATCGAGCATTTCATGGGTCAGTTCAATGTGGTCCCAAGCGGCTGGTTGCACGATCTCGTAACTTGGGATGCCTTTTTCATCCAAACTTACGTTGACCATACCGGTTGGAAAGCTGGGGTCTGTTTGCACCAGATCGGTTAAAACGCCCTTCCCTTGTAAAAATGCCCGCAATTCCGTTCCTAAATCATCGGCCCCTAATCGGCTTATCATTCTGGAACGCATGCCCAAATTGTTGGTTTGGTAGGCCACGTTCATGGGCGCGCCTCCGGCAATTTTGCCTGTTGGAAGCAAGTCCCACAATATTTCGCCGAAACAGATGACAACTGGTTTAATCATGCGCGAGTTGTTTTTTACGAGGAGCGTGTTGAAATTTTTTTGTGCAAACGTACCTATTTGCCACCTAACTAAATGTGACATAGTTTGAAACACAAAAGGCACAAAAGGACACAAAAGTAGCACGATACGCCCTTTTGTGTCCTTTTGTGTTTCAAACTATGTCACATTTAGATCATGAATCGTGGAGCACTAAAATTGGCACTCTGGTATGGTGTGCCAAGGATCGCGACACACTTTTTGCAAACAACTTGTGCAACAATGAATGCTCGTGGGCCACGGCCACCAATCCATTGCAGTCCGTTGACTCGAGAAAATTGTGGATGGCGCGAACGACGTTTTTATCGTGCAGGTAGTGGAAATTGTGCGGAATGGTGCCCAATTTTTCGCTCAACGCCTGTTCGTGTCTCAGATCAGGTTTTTTATCCTCGCCACTAAGTACATGGACAATATTCAATCCGGTATGCTGCAGGTTGAGCATTTCGCGCATGACTTGCAAAGATCCTTTGCTTACCGGCAATCTGAAATCAGTAGCGAAAGCAAACCTTGCCTTGTTGCGGAAAACAGTCTTCAAGGGCACCACAAAAACAGGTGTTGTGCTTGCAGAAATCACACCCCCCGCAACGCTTCCCAGCAGAATGCCCTTCAGTCCGCTGGCGCCTGTGGTGCCCATCACGACCAGCGAAGCCCCCAGTTCTGTTGCCGTTTGGGTAATGGTGCTGACGGGGAAACCGATCTTGCACTCGATATGCACGGTTACATCCTTCAGGTGTGGGCTTCGGGTGAACTTCTTGACCCAGGTCTTCATCCCGTCCAGCCGTTCCTGGACATAGTTGTCTATAAAAAAGGCATCGTACATATTGTTGTCCACGCCTTCATTGGGATAAACGACATACAGCACCGTGATGGACTGTCCCGTGCGCTCTGCGATCTCGAGGGCGTACATCATGGCGTTGTTGGCGCATTTGGAGAAGTCGGTTGGGACGAGAATGGTTTTCATAACTTTTACGATTTACGATTTAAGATTTTGGATTTACGATTTTGGATTTACGATTGCCAGAATCTCAGGCCATGCTTGGAACACGAATTGCGGCAATCGTAAATCCAAAATCGTAAATCCAAAATCGTTAATCTTGCTCTCGGTAATCCATCGGATCAACGAACTCCTGGTGTATGTTTTCGCTGGCGGCTGCTTTGGCCTGTTGTTGTTCGAGGCTGAGATCGTCGGTCACGGAGGTTTCGAGCCAAGTCTTGCCCGATTTCCGAAACACCTGTGCATGCAGGCCATATTCGTCCTCAAAAAGCCGCTCTAATTGCCAAACAGGCGTTTTATGCTCGATCAAGATATGGCCAACTTTTATCGTTGGCGACATCTGCTTGAGCGGCATTTCTTTCTCCTGAACGAGGAACTTGGCCGCACTTCCTTTGAAGGCGCGGTGGGGCTTGCTGAAAAAGACGAGCTTCAAACCCGGGAACGCATCCGAAAACTCGGATTGGAGCGCACCAATGGTGCTGTCGGGAGCGATGTGGAGTTCCATAGTGATATTTTATTTTGTTGGCAACTGGTTAGGATGGGCCACGGATGACACGGATG
>JANMME010000396.1:0-6933 GCA_031373015.1 Saprospiraceae bacterium | reverse complement strand
CATCCGTGTCATCCGTGTTCCATCCCCCTTCATCTCCCTTAATTCCGTCTCCCGCCTGCCGGATTAGGATAAAAGCGGTCGGCCTCTACATTTTTTCCGAATATCTTACAGCGGACATAGAGCTGCGCCCCGTAGGTCGTCATGCGGGAACTCCGCACAATTTTGTCCGTGAGGTCAAGTTCGTAGTAGGCTTCTACCCCTACGCTCCAGCGATAATACCAATCGAGCGTTCGGGCGAAGCCAACTCGTACTGCGAACAAATCTCCAGAAGGACGGCCAAGTGGTTTCACAGGTGCAAAAAACGAAGCGGCGTTATCCCGCTGTTCGCTTACTCCAATACTGTTTACGATGGTGTTGGCGCCAAACCCAAAGTCTTTGATCACATATTTGTAGCCACCGAGGAAAGAGAAGTACCAAGTGCTGTCAGAGATATAGATGTCTTTGCCCAAGCCTAGGGTAACTGCATAAGAGGCTCTGGTATAAGAGGATGGGGAAGACATGGCTTCTCCCAATGCTTTGATGGGCCAATCTCGGTAGGTTAGTAGCGCCGAAAACCCCACACGTGGCTGGCCAAAGTGGTCTTTAATCTTGTAAGTTTCGAGAAATTGGTCCCAGGTATAGTCATCTTGGCCACCATGTGAATATGCAACAAAATCATAAAGGTTATAAAGCGGGGTGGTTCGGAAATCCGTTTTGTGGGCTAACATGGAGTATCCCCCATTCATACTCACGTTCAGATTGAGGTGCCTGAGTTGGGCAAAAGCGATTTGGGAAAACAGTAAGAAAGCAGCAATTGTGGCGTATTTCTTTTGCATAAGTTGAAACAGCTGATGGTTTGAAAGAAAAATGCGAGAAAATAGCCGGGGGCGAGCGTGGGGATTAATTTTTAAAGCTGTAATGTATGGACAAAATCCGTCTGCGAAGTTACGGTTAGGAATTCGTTAAAGAGGGTAAATGGGTAGCAATATTTTTCGGGTGAGGACATTTATGCGCCGTCTGACTTCAAGCGGACAATTTCTCAAACGTATCGTTTCACCTTTATCAATCTTTCATTCATTATGAAAAACGCAGTTTTGAACCTTGCTGCTTTCCTGTTGCTGGCCTCCGCCTTTGTGGCTTGCAAAAAAGAAAAAACCTTCAAAGACGAGCTCGTAGGTCATTGGCTTTCCGCACAAGTCACCGTCGGCGGGATAGATGTTACATCGTCCTACGCCTTTGACCTCAATTTGGAACAAAGTCACGAATTCAGCCTTGATGTGACAACAACCGTGCCGCTCGCGGGCAAATCAATTCAATCTTTCAGCGGTGATTGGAGCGAAGACGAGGCCAAACAAGATGTTACGCTCCTTTACAGCAATGGTGATCAAAAAACCTGGGACATCATTGCTATCTCAGAAACCAGTATGACCGCAGAACTTATCGAGAACAATACAAAATATCAGGTAAAATTCGAGCGGCAATAGGTGTTGAGGATGTTGAGATTGTTGAGATTGTTGAGGGTTTGAAACTGTTAAGTATGGTAAGATAAACCCTCAGCAATCTCAACATCCTCAACAATCTCAACATAACCAACTACCGCAACAGCGTCACATCCCCTTTCTCCTGCCCCGCCCGCCCATTAGTAAGCCGGTACTCGAATACAAATACATAAACGTCTGAGGGCAGTGCAACATCCCCCAGCAAGCCATTCCAGCCTTTGGTAGGCGAGTTTGTTTCAAAAACCAAATCCCCCCAGCGCGTGAAAACACGCAAATGATATTGTTCAAAAATATTGCCCTTGAACGCGGGTAAAAACACATCGTTGCTGCCGTCTCCATTGGGTGTGAAGGCGTTTGGCATATTGAATTTTAATTCGGGCAACACGGTCACCATCAGGCTATCCGTAGCCAAACATCCAAAAGCGTCTTGTGCCGTCACGGTGAAAACTGTGGAGGAATCTGCTGTAAAAACAGGATCAGGGCAATCGGCACAAGTTAGGTTTCCAATAGGTTGCCACTGGTAATCTTGAGCCCCCGAAGCCAAAAGGGGCACTTCTTCCCCAAATGACACCGTAGTATCGCCCGATAAAACGAGGCTCGGCGGAGGCATCAATTGAATCAAAAATGTATCTGCCGTCGCATCGCAAATCCCTCCTTGCACATACCGAACGAAGTATGCTCCAACGGTTAGATTTTGCGGGTCGAATACCCCGTCAGCACTGATGCAATTACCGCAATTGGACGTCCAGGTTCCGCCGGTTGGAGCGGTTGGGTGTAAATGCAAGGTGTCGGATGGAAGGCATAGTGTAACTGTTTTGGATGCTCCAGGCAATGGCGGTGCGGCCTGCGTTACCTGAATACTGCAATTTTCCCGGATGTCAATAATTTGGTTTACACCGACTTGTGTAAAAACGCAAATTTTCCCGGAAGGCCATTCTACCACCAAAGAATCCACTATGGCGGCATCGTCAAACCCAAAATGTTGGAGCATCGGGTTGGTGCCCGTAGCCGCCGTTTGTGCCGACACTTGCCGCATTTGCCATCTGGCTTGTCCGCCTATTTGCGCCTGGGCCCGCAATGTGGCGCCGATGGCTGCTCGGTTCGATTCGACCCCGATACATTTGATTTCCAGCCACGAGCGGCAGGTCGTTTTTTCGTTTTCAAAAAAACGGTCGGGCGACTTGTCGGGCTGTGTGAGGTGCAAGTCGAGCCAACCGTCGCGGTTGTAATCCACCCAAACGACGCCGTTGCTATTGGATCCATTGGTTTCAGTGGGGAAGATGTTGGGGTGCTTGGCCGTCGCATCACTCAAGTTCCCATGGCCGTCATTCTCCCAAAAACGGCTGTCTGTACCCCAAAAACCTATGGTTACTAGGTCAAGGTCGCCATCATTGTCGTAATCGCCCCAGTTCGACGACCAGGAGGTGTGGTTAGTGCCTCCAATGAATTGAGTGGTAAATGTTCCGTCGCCATTGTTGAAATGGAGCAGGTCCTGGCCGAACTGATTGCAGACAAAAAGGTCGAGGAAACCGTCGTTGTCCACATCGGCCCAGTTGGCCGAGCGCCCGTTTTGGGGGAGTGTGACCACCTGTCCTGCGGTGGTCATTTTGGTAAAAGTCCCGTCCGCGTTATTGCGGAAAAGGTTGTTGTTGCCTGGCGCCGTGGCGCCAATTTGGTAGTTCACCACAAAAAGGTCCTGGTCGCGGTCGTTGTCATAATCGCCCCAAAAGCCGCCTGAAGTCCAGGCCAAATCGTTCACAATGGCGCCCGTTGTCACCTCGCTGAACGTGCTGTTTCCGTTGTTTCGGTAGAGTTTGTTTTTCTGGTCGTTCCAGCGTGGCAGAAAAAGATCGGCCCAGCCGTCGTTGTTGTAATCGGCCCAACTGACCGTGCCTTCGTAGGGTTGTGCCACATTGGGCGTGGCGCCTGAATTAGGTGTCAGCGCAAAGTTGACGGCATTATTGTTCTCCCACAACTGATTGATTCCGTTGCTGTTCCAAGTGGCTGCAATATAAAGATCGAGATCGCCGTCGTTGTCGTAATCCGACCATCCGTGACGCATAGGGTTCTTTTGCGAGCTGTTGAGCAAGCCCGTGTTGGTGAACGTTTCATTACCATTGTTGAGGTAAATCGCGCTGATATTCGTGAAGTTGGGGGCGGTGCCGCCAGAGCCCGTCACGCACACATCAAGATCATCATCGTTGTCTACGTCCACCCACGACACGCCGTTGAGGTAACCTACACTGTCAAAAAAGGCAAGGCTGGGAATTTGTTGGAAGGTGACTTGAGCAGAAGCCGCGGAGGCCAAAAACCCCAGTAATAGGAATGGAGGAAATCTATGCATGACAGTTGCGTTTTTCTCACTAGAACATTAGTCAGCAATGATATAAAATATAACCAATACCTTACTGCAATTCCTTTATCTGCGCAAACAACGCCAGCTCATCTCCCGGTCGAAAGCCCTTGTGCCTATATGCAAGTTTGCCGTTCTTGTCGAAGATAAACACCTAGCAGTACATATCATAAGCGGAACGCAGGTTGTCCGCGATGATTTGCGCTGAACGGCCTTCAATGTGGCGGCGCTCCAGGATGTGTACTAATTTGCCATCCTTGAACAGCGCAATACTGGGTGAAGAAGGTGGGTATGGTGCCAAAAACTCGCGGGCTTTTGCAACGGCATCCGTATCAACACCTGCAAAAACGGTGTAAAGCTTGGCTGGGTGCTTTTCATTCTGGAGTGAAAGTTTTGCGCCGGGGCGAGCCATAGCAGCCGCGCAACCGCAAACGCTGTTGACGACCAGCAAGGCCGTACCTTCTTGGTTTTCAAGAACTTGTTCTACTGCTTCGGGTGTGCCGAGCGATTCGAAACCATAATTGGTCAAATCCTGAGCCATCGGAGTGGTAAGTGCTATTGGGTACATGATGTGAGAGACGTGAGAGGGTGAGAATGTGAGAATGTGAGAATGTGAGAGGGTGATCGTTTGAAAGGCAAAAATAGAACGTTGCGAGAAACAGCTGAACTGAAAGTTTGTTCGGAGTAGAAGTGACACTTTTTAAAAAAGTGTTACTTCTAGGGCTTCCATTCAAAAAACACAAAACCGTTTTTTCGGGCAATTTCCTTGATTTGTGGAAATTGGGGCAAAGGATTCAAACGATTGATTTTTGCAACAAAGTAAGTTGTTTTAGTGGGCATTTTGTAAAAAATCTCAGGAAGGTCGTCCAAGGTTTTGTCAGGGCCCGGGTCTTTTTTATTGGCGTAAAAAAGATGGGCGTAACTTTTGAACCCAACTGGTTTTATAAAACAATCTTCATTCGATTTGCTTTCATAAAACTCAATGGCGGCCCGTTGAGAATATCCTTCAATATTGCACACGACAAAGAGGAGCGTTCCGCCTGCAAAAATTGCCCCGCCCGCAAATACCATTTGCGCCGTCTGCCAGGCCCGTTTTTTAATCCAAAAATAGACCCCGGCCACACTAGTCGCCGCCAGTACCAGGCCCGGAATTCCCTGCCAAAGTTCCCAACGCACGTCCGCTTCCAGATTTGCCAAGGCAAATGGGTCGGTGGCAAAAAATGATTTTATCAAGTCCAGTTTTTGTCCCAAAAAAGGGAGTACCGCTACGGCCAAGCCCAGCACTACGCCAATAGTCGGTAGCAGAAAACTTGTCACTTTAGGCAACACATTCCATTTAATGGCGCGCCACAAAGTAACTGACCCTAAATAGGTTAGGGGGAAATAGCACAAAGAGGAGTAGTGCAATATCTTTGTCTTGACGAGGCTGAACAGGATCAGCACCACCCAAAAAAGCAATTGCATCCAAGTTGCAAAGTCGCAGCGCATACAGGAGTTCAAGGTGCTGGTTTCGAGCGCCTCATCTTCGCATTCCCCGTCGCCCCAGAGATTGGGGATGGCAAAAACAGAGGCCGGAAAGCAGCCCAGCAACAACACCACAAAATGATATCCGAAAAAGCCACCGTGGCCAGCATCTTCCGTGCTGAACAGCCGGATTTGGTAGGCCAAAAACTCCTGCACAAACCAGGGCCCGTGCATCCAAACTTCCACCCCAAACCAAAGCAAGGCCGCCACCGCTGCTGCCAGGGAAAAATACATCAAATGAAGCCAATAGCCTTTGCCTTTGAAACGATATTTCGCCCAATAAAGCAGTAGCACAAGCAGAACTATTAGATAGGCCGTGGGGCCTTTGGTCAGAATTGCCAGCCCAAGAATAAAACCTCCGCCCAACAAATGGCGATACCGCACCCAAAACGACTGCAACTTTTGATGGCTAAAAAATCGCCAGCGAAATTCGATGAACCCATACAATCCCGTGAAAATGAAGAAATTGAACCATGGATCAATGATTCCGCTTCGGAAATAAAGATGAGGCAGCAAACTGCCGAGCCATGCCAAAGCCCAGAGCCACCCGAACATCCGGTCGTGCAGGCGGTTGCCAATGTGAAAAACAAGGAGAAGGGTGGCCCAACCACAGAGCGCGTTGGGCAGGCGGGCCGCGAATTCATTTACGCCGAAAGCTTTCATCGAAAGTGCCTGCATCCAAAGGAACATGGGTGGTTTTTCCCAAAAAGCCTCAAAATCAATCTGCGGGCGCATCCAATCCCCCGTCTGGAGCATCTCCCGGGCACATTCGGCAAAGTTGATCTCGTCCCAGTCAAATAGATGCACACTTCCCAAAAATGGGAAGAAAAACAACAGAGCGAGGCCGCTCAAGAGAAGATAGTCGCGCCGCATAGAGGGGCAAAACAACGAAGTTGGGGATTTGTTGATTTGGTTATTTGGTTATTTGTTGTGCCAGAGCATGGTATTTATTCCCGCCTTCAGGAAAACACGAATACCAAGCTCTGGCACAACAAATAACCAAATAATCAATTCAACAACTACTCAATAATCAATTCAAATTCCACCCGCCGGTTTTGTTCGCGGCCTTTTTCCGTATCGTTGCTCGCTATGGGGCGGGCTTCGCCAAAACCGGCAAATCGAATGCGCTCTGCTTTTATTCCCCGGAAAATGAGGTAATCATAGCAAGCCTTGGCTCTGTCTTGCGATAAGCGGAGGTTGCCCGCATCGTCGCCCACATCGTCCGTGTAACCGCTTATGGAGAGCGCATAGGATGGGTTTTGGCGCATGATGGTGACCACTTCATCCAGCACATCGTAGGACTGGTCTTTCAAGATCGCCTTGGCACTCTCAAATTGTACGGCGCGGGCTGCGGTAGCCAGTTTTTCTCTGACCTCCGTTATTTCTTTCTTCTCTTCTTTACCCGCCGTAGCCTTGGCGGAGGCGGGTTTTTCGACTGGGCAACCATCATTTGCAGCAGTACCCGCTGTATTTGGGCATTTGTCTTGACTGTCGGGCACACCGTCTCCGTCTTTGTCTTTTACCTCAGGGCAGCCGCTGTTCTTAGCCGGTCCTGACACGTCGGGGCATTTGTCCAGG
>JANMME010000391.1:0-2235 GCA_031373015.1 Saprospiraceae bacterium | reverse complement strand
ATTGATTTTTAAGGAGATAAAATGGTCGTTGCAATTGCCGCATTATGTAGCGTTTCTGAATCAATCCGTGTCTCATCTGCGTCATCCGTGGCACATCAGCACACGGATGACACGGATGAGACACGGATTGAATCAGGACATGGTCGCAAGCGAAATCACCAGCATCGGCTGCCACACCATGCTCTGGGATTTTCGGAAATACGATTACCATGACTGGGTGAAAGCTGAGGGTATTGTTGAGAAATTTCCGCCCATCATTAAGTCAGGCGGTGACTTCAAGTCACCGCCTGACTACCACATTGGCACCGGCCTGCACGACAGTTCCGCTGCGTTGATTCCCTACCTCGCGTGCTTTGATGAGCCGTTCGTGCTGATTTCCACGGGCACTTGGTGCATCTCGCTAAATCCATTCAACCACGAACCGCTCACGCCAGAGGAACTTGCCCAGGATTGTCTCTGTTACCTGAGTTATGAAGGAAACCCGGTGAAGTCCGCCCGGTATTTTGGTGGGCATGAGCATGAAAAGGCGGTGAAAAAGATTGCCGAGGAGTTTGGCGTGCCGGAAAATTTTTACCAAGATGCGAAGTTCGAACGTTTACGAAACCTTGAAGGTTTCGTAAACGTGGAATCAAAATACCTGACTATCATGCAACAACTCGTTGAAAAACAAGTCGTTTCGGCCAAATTGGCCATTGGAAACACCCCCATCCGACGCATTTTTGTAGACGGCGGTTTTTCCAAAAATGAAACCTACATGACTTTATTAGCCCAGTCTTTTCCGGAACTTGAAGTCTTCGCAGCAGAAGTTGCACAGGCTACGGCCCTTGGAGCAGCGATGGCAATCCATCCCTTTTGGAATGAAAAACTGTTGTCAAAAAAACTAATTTCGCTCAAAAAAATCGGTGTCTGATCCGTTGATCCCTGAACTCACCGGGTGACTTCAAGTCAAAAAAATCCGTGTCTAATCCGTGTCATCCGTGGCCCAATGGAACACGGATGACACGGATGAGACACGGATTTAAAGGATTTTTATATGAAACTAAGTTACAACCCGAACTACCCCTCCATAGACGACCTGCGCAAACGCGCTCAGCAACGTATCCCGCGCTTCGCTTTTGAATACCTCGACGGAGGTTGCAACGAAGACATAAACCTGCACAAAAACACCGCAGAACTTCGCGCGGTAGAATTGAAGCCCGACTATCTGACCAAGCACAGCGGCTCAGACTTAAAAACTGAATTGTTCGGCCAAATGTACGATGCCCCTTTTGGCATTGCACCTGTTGGTTTACAGGGACTTATGTGGCCCAAGGCCCCGGAGATTTTGGCTAAAGCGGCCAAAGAACACAACATTCCTTTTGTGCTCAGTACCGTTACTACCACAAGTATTGAACGGACTGCGGAAATTACGGAGGGAAAATTCTGGTTTCAACTCTATCACCCTGCCGACAACGCTCTGCGCGATGACCTCTTGGATCGTGCTGAAGCCGCAGGTTGTCAGGTATTGGTGCTGCTCTGCGATGTGCCAAGTTTCGGCTACCGCCCGCGCGACATACGCAACGGCCTGGCCATGCCGCCCAAAATGACATTTCAAAACATCTTCCAAATTATGGGGAAACCCAATTGGGCTATTCAAACGCTTTGGCACGGTCAACCCAATTTTGCCAACATGAAAAAGTACATGCCCAAAGGATTGGATATGAAACAGTTAGGGGTGTACATGAACCAGACTTTTGCTGGCAGAATGAACGAGGAGAAAATTGCTCCAATTCGCGACCGTTGGAAAGGAACGATCGTACTGAAAGGCGTGGCCAGCGAGGAAGATACTGCGCGGGCAATTCGCTTGGGACTGGATGGCATCATTGTGTCCAACCATGGCGGCAGGCAATTGGATGCGGGACAGTCATCCATTCACGCACTAGAGCCGATCGTCCAGAAATACGCCGGTAAAATCAAGATCATGCTAGACAGCGGTATCCGCTCCGGACCTGATGTGGCCAGAGCTTTGGCAAGTGGCGCGGAATTCACTTTCCTTGGCAGATCGTTTATGTATGGTGTGGCTGCACTTGGGAATGCAGGCGGAAATCACACGATTTCCATGCTGAAAACCCAGTTGAAGCAGGTAATGGAACAGATCTGCTGCGAACGGGTGGGGGATTTTCCTCGATTTCTTGTTCCTTAGGAGTATTTTGGCTTAACTGATGGAACACGGATGACACGGATTAGACACGGATA
>JANMME010000389.1:0-3796 GCA_031373015.1 Saprospiraceae bacterium | reverse complement strand
TCGCTTTCCAAATCCGCTGCGCCGAAACTCAGGAGCCGAACGGCAATACTTCCATGGTGAAAATGCCCGACGCCGAGCAGATTGCCCCGTTTGTCAAAAACCTCAGCTATGTCGCCGTCTTCAGGCTGGCCTTCCGTGTGCGCAATCGCACCGGAGAACACCCAGGGGTGGAATCGGAGGATGGGAATTTCTTTGCCGGGGCGGAGGAAAACTTTGATGGGTCTGGTCATTAGAAAAAAATAGGGCGCAAAATCGGACTTTTTCCGATGTTTGATCTTAGAAGTTGTTTGAGTGCAACGGAATGACTCAAACAACTTCTTAGAAACATTCGCCATGTCAAAAGCCTCCCGCATCGCCTTCCATGTTTACCTCACGCTCACCTTGTTTGGAATGACGGTGGGGGTGCTATATTTTCTGCTGATGCGCAACGATTTTTTAGCGCAAAACCCTGACATTGAGCCGTTTTATAAACAGTATATCGCCGCAGCAATCGGGGTGATCGTGGGCTGCATAGCCCTGTTAAAAGCCCGTCGTTGGGGTTTTTGGGTCATATTGGCCGGCTTGGCTGCCGCTTTCAGTATTGAGATCATGTCGGGATTCCCTTGGGAAAGAATCATTCGGATCCCTATTGCGGCTTTCGTGCTTTTCCTCTTATTGCGCTGGAACAAGAAGATATAAAAAAACATATTTTTAAATTCAAACCAAAACGAATTATGCCAACCACTTTTGACTGGCCAAAAACAATCTCCGAGATCTCCGAAAGCCCCATCCCGGCCGAATGGCTGGCGGCCAAGGGCCAGGGGGTAAAAGTCGCTTTTATTGACACCGGGGTAAATTTAGGACTTTCTCCATTGCAAAACTCGGTCGCCAACAATCGGAGATTTTACACCGGTGCCTCCACTTTTTCCGTCGGAAAACTCACGGCAAGTGATTTAGCCCAGGACAGTTTTCCTCAAACGGGCCACGGCACCAAGTATTTCTCTTTGCTGGCAGGCAAACAACCCACCAGCACTGATGTGGACGTCGTATTGGGGTTAATCCCCGGCGCCGAGTTTTATGTCATCAAAACCCGCGACAAAAACGATGTGACCACCACGGTGCGAAACCTGTTGGATGCCTTTGAATTATCGGCCAATTTGGGCATTGATGTCGCCATTTGCGGACTTTGTATCTCGGCTTCGAAAATTGATACAGAGCCCAATATGAGCCAAGCCGAAGTCAACCGCGTGTTCAACCTTCCCGGTGTGAAAAAAATGCACATTTTTAATGCTTTGGAAAACCGTGATACCGGCAACCCCTGGGACGACATCGCAACACAGATGTTTCCCAACAACCGCCCGGAAGTGTTCAATGTGGCAAAACTGCCCAATGATATTGACCAAGTGGTGAATGTCATTTTGCCCCAACAAGTATCGTTTCTGTTAGCGCGATTTGAAGGCTGGTCGGTGCTGACCAAAAATGGCGTTGCCGAAGACATGATAGACTCGGATTCTCCGGAAGCCGCCACCAATCTGGGAGCCTTCAAGGTCTTTTCCAACTCTTCTGCGGTGGCCATTATGGGCGGTATCGGAACGCTCGCCTACAGCTTTTTCAAACAACAGAACAACGGCGTTTCACCCAGCAAAGCACAATTGGCAGCACTGCTCAATACCCGCTTTACCACACTTGAAAGTGACACGGTAGCACCACAAACGCCTGCCTTTTTCACCAATATCAACCCAACCGCATTATGAAACACGGATTTCTCCTCCTTTTGATTTTGGGCTTTCAAACCCTTTGCTCGGGTCAGAGCCTCCTGCAGGAAGCAATCGCATTGAAGCCGTTTTTTAAGTTCGATGTGAATAAAAAATTGGTGCTGACGGAAGATACGGTTAGCAATGAGGCCAAGGTAATTATCAAAAGATACCTGGTGGAAGGGGTAAAACTGGATCCATTTAACGTCAAAGCAGCCTTCAAGGACAACCCATACCTGGACATGGAAAAAGCCGCTCAAAACATGGGGGCTATTAGTGGCGGAAATTTTTCCGGATTGGGCGCCAACCAGGGTGCTTCGCCATCCGGCTTTTCGGTGACAAACCTCGCCGACGGCCTCGCCCGGTTTTTGGTAAAGCGCACCAAACAGGAACTCTCCATGGCATTCTTCGAAGGATTCAAAGAGAAGATAAAAGACAATGCCTATCTGGAGCATTTTTGCCCATATACCCGATCCGAATTGCTATTAATTGATTCGGATGTGTACCAATTCAATGATTATCTGGAAAGCCTGCGAGAAGGATTTACGGCAGACATGAGTGCCTTGCCCGGCAGTACGGAAAGTTTTATGCGCGACCCCTCGCTTTGTCCAAATTGTCAGGCAAAACCCGCTGGCAAAGTCGTCACCGATTTTCTCCACATCGCACAGCAAATGGTGAACGGCGAACCGCCTGTTGATATGATCGCTTATCTGGCTGAGCCTGGTTCGGCCATCCAGTCGGCCCCAACCACCGAGCCACAGCTTTACAATATGGCCAGTGGACTTCGCTTCCTTAATATCATATCTGAATCGTTCCGCAACCCTGCCTCCGACAACAAACGGATGCCCTGGTACACGGCCAGTGAAATTCGAGAGGAGTTCAAAGACCCAATAGTGATCCGAATTTACTTGGGGTTATTGTGGCAAAGGGTTGATAAAATCCAGTTTACGGATGATAGCGGCACCCAGTTTGCGCTGATGCGTAATCTTATGAGCAAGGCCAACACCGGGGCAAATCTGGTAGAAACCTGGCGCAATTCCATTCAATCGCTTAGCGAAATGACACAGGCAATACAATTCGGGCTCAATTCGAGCGCTTCCACCACTTCCACGGTCGTGGATGATTTTTTCTCCTACTCCCAATCGGTGACAGATCTGCTGCAGGCCGTCAACCAAACGGGCCGGACCATACTCGACCGCCAAAAAGACCTGATTCCAATAGACTATATTTTGTTGATGCGGCAATGCAACTCGCTGTATTTCAACGTCCGGCAGCGCAATTTTGTAGGGGCGGTGAGCAATGTTATTTATTGCCTCAGCATGTTGGGAGGCGACAAAGACAATATTGCCACGATGTTGAAGTACGCCAATTTTATGGCGGCGATCGCGGAAGCAAGTTCGCCAGAGGACATGGAGCGCGCCATCGAATCATTTGCTTTGCCCCCTGGCAGTAGTCAGATGAAAAAACAGCCTGGTCGTTTTGCCGTAGCCCTCAACGCCTACACAGGGTTAGCGGGCGGTTATGAATATCTCAATAGCGAGAAAACACCCAAACCTTTTGGGGCCATAACGGCGCCCCTTGGGCTAAGTATGTCCTGGGGCTTGGGCAATCATGTTAAGCGCGATAAGCCAGATTCCAATGCCCCAAACAAGGAAAAGGACAGCAAAAACAAAGTTTATAGCTGGGGCAGCCTGGGCTTTTTTGTCCCGCTAATAGATGTGGGCGCCGTGACCGCCTATCGTTTCAAGGACAGCACGGCGCAAGACCTGCCTGAACTTACCTGGGGGAACATCCTTTCGCCGGGTCTTTATGTGGTGTACGATCTGCCGGGCAAAATACCCGTTGCTGTGGGCTATGGGGCGCAAATTGGCCCAAGCCTGCGCCAAATAACAACATCAGGAGGTCCTGTAAACAAAAGTGGGTGGCGGCATGGCCTTTTTGCCACGGTTGATATACCCATTACTTACTTTTACCTTGGGAAAGGGAAGCCCAAAAAAACCAAAACATAAACAAAACGTAACTGGTTAGGATGGAACACGGATGACACAGATTAGACACGGATT
>JANMME010000388.1:0-4514 GCA_031373015.1 Saprospiraceae bacterium | reverse complement strand
CGGCGTGGAAATATTCTTCACCCAAGTATTTCGGGATGGTTTTAAGGTGTTCCAAACCTTGCAGGCTCGTCAGGGACTGATTTTTTTCAATCCGGACACCTCCTCCGATCTGTCTGAAATTTTCAAGTCCAATGAGATTTTTTAACCGATAGTTTTGATATAAAAAGAGGTTCATCCCTATGGATGTCAGGCTTTCTAAACCCGTTAAATCCTCCAGCATATCCTCTTCTTGAAAGTACAGGTATTCCCCGACTGTCTGGAGCTGGTTCAGTCCATTGAGGCTCGGAAGTGCCCGGTTGTTTACGAGGTACAGCGATTTCCCGACGGATGTAAGGCCAGTCAAACTGTCTAGGCTCAATAAATCGTAGTTGTCAAAAATATTGAAAGTCCCACCGATGGTGTTCAGGTTTTCGAGGCCATGTAAGTTTATTAGCTCGGTTTGCATGATGTTGAAATCGCCGCCAATGGTGGTTAAGTTTCGCAGCCCCGCCAAGTTGCCCTGATTAACACTCAGTTTTTGGAACACCAGCTGCCCACCGATGGACGTCAGTCCGCTCAACCCATTCAAGTTGTTGATGTAGCCTCCGTTGTCGGAAATGATGACATCCCCTTCTATCATCTGGCACCCTGGATAATTCATTGAAAAATTATCAATTTGGCTCTGGTACTCGAAGGTGATGCCATTCGGCAAACAAGATTGCCCTTGTCCATTCAGGCTGAATAAAAGGGCGAAAAGGGTAATAATAAGTGAGGTTCTCATTTTTTGAAAAGTAGGAATGTTTGTGTGCGCTGTTCCTGCTGAATCTGCCCCGTGAGGCCGATGATTCGGAAAGGCATATCCGGTGGGTGTAGCGACATAAGGCAATTCGCCATTGAACCATTGGTGACCGCATACGCCGTATTGGCATCTTGCGCCCACACGGCGTTTATTGAACTGGTCGCATTGTGGCTGGTGACAAGTGTCCACTGGGAGAAGAGGCTCAAAGGGAAAAGCAGGAGAAATGCAACCGCGATTTTTTCCGCGAATCGTTTGCTCATAGTATTGTTTTTAAATGGAATGAGGATTTCAAAAGCCCCTCCCCACCCCGAAGTTTCGAGGCGAGAGGGACCTGGTTTTTAGGGGTATATTCAATGTTCTACTGCTTCACAAATTTTTACACGACTAACACTTTGTCATCGGAAAAGCCGGTTTGGATAGTCTTTTGTTATTTATCTCCGATGGATTTGATTTTGTAACCGCTACCTCTGATTTTTTTTATAAAACAGGCCCTCCCAGCCAAATTGGAGGGAGGGCCTGTTGTTTACAGATATAGATGCGGACATACTGCTTCACAAACTTCTCCACGGCCAGTACTCACGCAACAGACGGACTACTCAATGCTCCTCATGCTCCGCATGCTTGGCGTATTCGGCCACCAGTTTGGCCTGAATATCTGCCGGAACAGCCGCGTATTCCGCAAAGGACATCGAGAATTTCGCTTTGCCTTGCGTGAGTGCCCTAAGTGTGGACGAGTATTTATGCAATTCTTTGAGCGGCACTTTGGCGCGGATCTGCTGGTAATGGCCTTCTGAGCCCATGCCCATGATGATGGCCCGGCGGGTCTGCAAATCGCCCATGACATTGCCCATCACTTCTGAGTCGCAAAGCACTTCAAGGTCGTACACGGGCTCGAGGATTTGCGGTTTGGCATCATGGAAGGCCTCTTTGAAGGCCATCGTAGAAGCGATTTGGAACGCCATATCGTTGGAATCAACGGGGTGCATTTTGCCGTCGTAGATGCTCACGCGCACATCGCGGCAATACGAACCGGTGCTGGGGCCTTCTTCCATTTTTGCCATGATGCCCTTTTTGATGGCATTGGTGAAACGATTGTCTATCGAGCCGCCCACAATGGCCCAACAGAAGGAGAATTTGCCGCCCCATTTGAGGTCTTCCACCTCTATGTTCTTGGTAGTGAGGTCGTGAGGCGCGGGTATGCCTTCGTAGTAGGGTTCGATGCGCATGTGTACCTCAGCGAATTGGCCAGCGCCGCCCGATTGTTTTTTGTGGCGGTAATCTTTGTTGGCCTCCTTGGTGATCGTTTCGCGGTATGGGATGCGCGGCTCCACAAATTCGAGTTTTACGCCAAAATTCTGTTCGGCTTTGTAGCGCACAATGTCGAGGTGCATCTCGCCCTGCCCCTGGATAATGGTCTGTTTGAGTTCCATGCTCTGTTCCATGAGCAGGGTAGGGTCTTCCTCCTGAATGGAGTGGAGCGCGTGGGCCATTTTTTCCACCTCGGCCTTGCTGGGCGGCAATACGGCCATGCGGATGCGTGGTGCGGGGAAGTGGATGCGTTCTATCTTAAGGTCTGTGCCTTTTGGGTTAAGCGTTTGGTTGGTATGTGAGCCTTTGAGTTTTACGGTACAGCCGATGTCGCCCGCGCGGAGTTCCTCCGCTTGGTCGCGGTTTTTCCCTTCGCTTTCAAAGAGTTGTGAAAAACGTTCCACCGTGCTGTTGTCGGCATTGGTGAGTTCGTCTCCGGATTTCAATACTCCAGAATAGACTTTGAAATAGGAAACGTTGCCCACTTTTGGCTCGTTCACCGTTTTGAAAATGAACACGCAGGGACGAGCGGCAGGGTCGCAGGGCTTGGCGCCACCGCCTTCCAAAGCGGCTGCCGGGCGGTCTAATGGGCTTGGGCAGATGTCGTGGATGAAACCCATGACGCGACCGCTGCCCATATCTTTCAAACCTGAAACGCAAAAGAGGGGGTAAAACTGGCGGTGCGCCAAGCCAATGCTCAGGCCTTTGGCGAGTTCGTCTTCGCTGAGTGTACCTTCCTCAAAGAATTTTTCCATGAGCGCCTCATCGTTTTCAGCGGCGGCTTCCACGAGGGCGTTGTGCAATTCGTCTGCGCGGCTTTTGTGCTCGGCAGGTATGGGCTTTTTTTCAGGCTTTCCGCCTCCTGCGGGAAAAACGTACATCACCATGCGGAGCGCATCCACGATGGAATTGAAGCCAGGGCCTTGATTAACAGGGAATTGCAGTGGGAGCACCCGTGCGCCAAACCGCTTTTTGGCTTGGTCGAGCGTCATTTCAAAATCGGCCTTTTCGTGGTCCATTTGATTCACCACAAAAATGGTTGGGGTCTCGTTTTTTTCGATATGTTCCCAGACCAGCTCAGTGCCTACCTCTACGCCACTTTTGGCGTTGAGCAACATTATAGCGGTGTCTGCCACCTTCAATGCGGCCACGACTTCGCCGGAAAAATCGTCGAGGCCAGGGGTGTCAATGATGTTGATTTTAGTGTCTTTCCAGGAGCAGTGGAGCACGGAAGCAAAGAGCGAGTGGCCGCGTTGCTGTTCGAGCGGGGCATAGTCGCTCTGTGTGTTGCCTTCGCCGACGTTGCCGCGTCGGGCGATGGCTTTTGCTTCAAAAAGCATGGTTTCGGCAAGGGTGGTCTTACCGCACCCGGAGTGGCCGCAAAGAACGACGTTCCGGATTTTGTCAGAAGGATAAACTGCCATAGCGCAATGAACTGGTTTGGTGAACGGTGACGGTACACAATTTTGGATTTACGATTTTTGATTTTTGATTTACGATTATTTCGATCCGAAAAGGGCAAGATTCATCTCTTTTTCGGATCGAAATAATCGTAAATCCAAAATCGTAAATCAAAAATTGTGTACCGTTGATTGTAAACGGGCAGAATGCATGACCAAGAATTTTATTTGGTGAAAAAAATCTGCTTTCAGCGGTTAATGTAGGTGTGTTTTGGAATTGCAAAGGAGAAATTTGGAAAAAAATTTAGCGATTGCGCAAATTGAGAATGGAGGGAACTGTTTTTTAGAATTTACAATGCGTTTAGGCTTTCTAAACCAAGAGAATAATCTAATAGAAGCCCATTCGTTACCATCCGCAATACCTTTGCATCGAACCTCATATTCGTTTCTCGCCCACAAATTTTTTTCATGTGCCTTATACCCAAAACGCTTTTTCTGTCAGCTTGCTTGGTTGCCACTGGGGCCACCGCCCAGCAATCTTTCAGCATCCAACTGCCCGATGCGCAAATCATTGCCAATCGCGTGGTTAGAGGCGATGGCGATACTTATGGCCTAGGAGATTGGAAGTGTGCGTTCACGGTGGCGTTGGATGGCACCCAGTTAAAGGTAGACGGCAAGATCAGTTTTACAGAAAAGGCCAATGATTTTACCACCATCGTAGGCGAATACCACCAAAGCGTCCCAGTGGGCGCGTTGGAACGTTGCCGCCATTGTTTGGTCTCGTTGGATGAAACTCAAGGCACGGTGACTGGCCCAAATATTGGTGCGCGGGGATACAGATGGTTCAACGGCCAAGGACTGCTGCGCCGCGCCAGGATTCAGACCGATACTTTTGGCAATGACACGGGGAATATTGGTGGTACGGTGCAATTCGCGCCAATTCGAGTGTTGGTGGATTGTTCGATCGCGAAAGGGGATTAGGCGCGTTTATAGGGGGGAACACGGATGACACGGATGAGACACGGATT
>JANMME010000381.1:0-3043 GCA_031373015.1 Saprospiraceae bacterium | reverse complement strand
CCGGATTTTGATGATACGCCACCAGGTTTTGAGGAATATATGGCTGATTCCCAATGAAATACCTAATTGATACCCATGTCCTGATTTGGTTTAGCGAAGATGATAAACGCTTGCCTGTTCGCATCAAATCCATTATTGAGGATGATTCCAGCGAGATTTTTGTCAGTCACGCCACCATTTGGGAGATGGCAATCAAAATGTCAATAGGCAAATTGAAACTGCGATACTCACTCGCCGAATTGGAAGAAATTCTAGTCAAAAATAGCATTGCGCTACTCCCCAATTCCTTCCGGCATTACCAAGCCTTAATCCCTTTGCCTCTTTACCACCAAGATCCATTCGACCGACTCATCATCGCTCAAGGGATTGCAGAAGATTTCACGGTCATCTCTCACGACTCAAGATTTTCGGCCTATCCAGTGAAACTCGAAACCTTTTAAGCATTTCATGGAAAACCGAAAACGCCCGCCGCTGCCACTCGATGCTTCGCCGCAGGATAAGTATAATAACCAAATCCACAAATACACGAATCAACATCTATGATCAAACTCTCCTCCATCTCCACCGAAGCCCCCAAAGGCCTTAAAAAGAAAGACCTCGAAGAAGAAACCCTGCGCCTCGTAGAGCGCCTCGGCGAACTTCAAAACATCATGTACGCCGAGCACAAACACTCCATGCTGGTGATCTTGCAAGGCATGGACGGCAGCGGCAAGGATGGGGCAGCGCGCAATGTATTCCGCGATTGCAGCATGGCCGGGCTGGATTTGGTTAGTTACAAAAAGCCGACTGAAATTGAATTTGCCCACGACTTCCTCTGGCGCGTCCATCGTTGGGCCCCGGAAAAAGGCATGACCACGATTTTCAACCGCAGCCATTACGAGGATATTTTGATCCAGCGCGTACACAACTGGATTGACATGGAGCGTGTAGAGAAGCGCATGGCGGCCATCAATGCCTTCGAAGACTTGATTCAATTCGACAACAACACCTTGATTTTCAAGTTCTACATGCACATTTCTTTCGAGGAACAAGGTATTCAACTCCAGCAGCGCCTCGACGACCCCAGCAAATACTGGAAGCACAACGCGGGTGACTGGG
The DNA here is from genome assembly GCA_031373015.1 of Saprospiraceae bacterium. Lineage (GTDB taxonomy): Bacteria > Bacteroidota > Bacteroidia > Chitinophagales > Saprospiraceae > M3007. Next base: position 1,945 of record JANMME010000381.1, on the reverse strand, counting down.
AAGAGCGCAAACTCTGGGACAAATACATGGAAGCCTACGAATACGCCATCAACAAAAGTAACACACCTTGGTACATTTGTCCGGTAGACAACCGCTGGTACCGCGACTATTTCATGGCAAAAACCATCGTGAACGCCTTGGAAAAGTTGGATATGAAACTACCCGTACCAGAGAAAAAATGAGGTCAAATTAAAAGCCTGCTTGGGCACTTCCATCGCCCACGCCGCCATTAAAACCATGACGTGTAAAAAAATACTATGGCAGACAAAAAAGCTAAGGCGGATAAAAATGTGGCCCCTGCCTTCGCTAAAGCTCTGGCAGGTAAAAATGTGACAAATTCTCGATGGGCACCTGTCCTGTTTTTTTGCCTGGCTTTCTTTCCGCTCGCCGCGCAAAACATCGGCATTTTCAGCTCCGTAGTCCCCACTTCCCAGACCCAACGACTGGTACTGCCACCCACTCACGATTTTCAGGTGCTGGCACAAACAGGCGATACGCTGACCGACGGCTCTATCTTGAAAGACGCTCCGGATTTCACAGCGTTTGTCCCCAAAAATGAACGCAACAACATTGGCTACCTCTCCATCAACCACGAAATTCCTAGCCCACTGGGAGGAGTCACCGTTTTTGACCTCGCGTTCGATCCGCTCCATCAAATTTGGGAAATTGGCCATGGGCTTCCCATTGATTTTTCGGCAGTAGTTGGTATCAACCGACCCTGTTCGGGCGCGGTAACGCCTTGGGGCACAGTCATTTCTGGCGAAGAAGGCATCCTAACAAGCGATTTGGACAGCAATGGCTACAACGACGCTGGTTGGCTCATAGAATCCCGCCCGAGCGACCGGCTATTCGTCCAGAAAATCTGGAAAGCGGGCAACGCGCTGCACGAAAACTGTGCAATTGCATCCGATCAAAAAACAGTTTACTGGGGTGCCGACGATTATAGCAAAGGCTATGTTTTCAAGTATGTGGCAACACAAAAAAGGCAGTTGGCTGAGGGCAAACTTTTCGTGCTGCTGCGCGATGATTCCACGGCTTCTACGGGCACCTGGGCACAAGTGCCAAACACTACGCCCGCTCAATGCAACAATGTCAATGCGTATTGCCAACAGATCGGCGCATGGAATTTCTCTGGCATTGAAGATGTAGAAATCGGACCTTACGGCAAAATCTATTTCGCCACCAAATACAGCGGGCGCGTGTGGCGGTTCAAGGACAATGGTGGCACTATCTCGAACTTGGAAGTTTTTGTAGAAAACACCCAATACCCCATCGAAACCGCCGGCGGAATACAATGGGCGCAATGGGGCATAGGGGCCGACAACCTTGCATTCGACAACGCCAACAACCTTTGGGTGCTGCAAGACGGCGACAACAACCACATCTGGATGGTGAAACCAAGCCACACGGCTGCCAAGCCAAAAATCTCGCTTTTTGCCACCACTCCGGCTGGTTGCGAACCTACGGGCATCACGTTCACCCCGGACAAACGTTTCATGTTCCTTTCATTCCAACACCCTAGCGCCGCTAATAGCGATATCATGCTCGATGTGACCGGGAAGCGCGTGGTGTTCAACCGGGGCACCACCATCGTGATCGCCCGGAAAGAATTTCTTGGAATGACGATCAATGATTGCGTGAAAGCCGAGCCAGAGATAAAAAAGACGGCTATTGAATTCGTGCTCTCTCCCAACCCCACTAAATCGGGAAAAACAACCCTGATCTCTGCAGCATTTTTGATGGGGGAACAAATAGACATCGCAATATTTGACCCGATCGGCGCGATTTGCCATACTTCCAAACACCTGGCGGCGGACAATAAAATCGCCCTTGACTTTCAGGCGAAAGCCAAGGGCGTGTATGTTGTGCGTGCTGTATTGGACGGAAAAATGGGCGTTGCTACTTTAGTTGTGGAGTAGCCGCATTTCTGGATGGAACACGGATG
>JANMME010000990.1:0-7044 GCA_031373015.1 Saprospiraceae bacterium | reverse complement strand
GCCCGAAAAAAATAGTGATACTCGGCCAGATGACTTGATTGAAAACGCTATTCAAGTTGTCGGCGAGCAAGACGGCAAATTTGATGCAGGTGATTACATCCTCTACTACGCCGTAGGGCCACGCCCTTGGGTTCATCGCCCACATGCCACCGACCCAGAACTCACCGTTCGCCTCAATCTTTATGACCTCCATGCTTGGTATTTTATCAAAACAGGCGATGGCTTTGGATTACGTATTTCGGAACAAGCGAGTGTGGCTGCCAGCTATGTCACCGAAGAATTTGATGATTATCAACGCATTGAGGAAGAAAAAAACAACCTGCTGAATTTCAACTCCTCTTCTCAGGGCTCGGGCAAGCGCTGGTTTGGCGATTATTTTTACCAAGCACGGCAACAAGAGTACGATTTCAATTTTCACAACATCGTGCAAGGCAGCACCGCTCGCGTACGCAGTGAATTTGCTGGTCGAAGCAGCGTAAGTCAATCTGTGCGCCTGGAAATAGCGGGCAGTACTTTTTCAAAAACAATCTCGGGAGTTTCGGTCTCTAACAACGACGCAAGTTATGCGTCCAATGTAGTGCTCGGTGGAAATTTTCAGCCCAGTTCCGATGCTTTCAAAGCAAAAGTGGTGTACCCGGAGGTAGGCGCTCAAAGCGAAGGCTGGCTCGATTATATCGAGATAAACGCCCGCTGCCGCCTGTCCATGGCCGGGCCTGTTTTGGAATTCCGCGATTTAAAAACCCTTGCACAACCTTCCGCTACCTTTCGACTGAGCAATGAAGGTGGTGCCAACCTTACCGTGTGGGATGTCACAAATCCGCAAGTACCATTTCTCCAACAAAAGAATCAGAGCGGCGGCTTCGTAGAATTCGGCGCAGCAACCCTTGGAATACTTCGAAATTTTGTGGCATTTAAAGACGCTGCTGGTTTTTCAAAACCCGAAATAGCCGCAGGAAAAATTGCAAACCAGAACCTGCACGGACTCGAAAATCTGGACTTGGCAATTATCTATCACCCTGATTTTCAAGCAGAAGCAGTGCGTTTAGCGGAACACCGCCGCAGTTATTCTGGCTTGGATGTTGCCACGGTGGACATCAACCAGCTCTTCAATGAGTTCTCTTCTGGCGCAAAAGACGCGACGGCTATCCGAGATTTTGCCCGGATGCTTTTGGAAAGAAATCCTGATAAATTCAACTATTTGCTCCTGTTTGGAGATGCCTCTTTCGACCCAAAAAACAACACAAACAGCGAGGATAACAAGGATTTTGTTCCCGCTTTTGAGACTTCCGAATCATTCAGCCCCATTGATGCTTTTCCTTCTGACGATTTTTACGCGCTGCTCAGCCCGGATGAAAGTGGTTCGCTAGTGGGCGCACTTGACATTGCAGTAGGCCGCTTTGTTTGTAAATCATCCGATGAAGCGCGTGCCGTTGTGGACAAAATTATTACCTACGACAAAGACCCTGTAACACTAGGGGACTGGCATTTGCGTACGGTTTATATCGCCGATGATGAAGATGGAAATGCCCATATCAATCAGGCAGACAAACTCGCTACTGAAAATGTAGCCGCAGAATCCTGGTTCAACGTCAATAAAGTCTATTTCGATGCATACCAGCAAATTGCTACTTCTGCCGGACAAAGATTTCCCGATGCAAAAGCCGCCATCAATTCAGAAATGTTCAAAGGCATGCTCGTAGCCAACTATATTGGCCATGGTGGTCCACGCGGCTTGTCGCAAGAGCGTGTTGTTGACAACAACGACATCGCTGGCTGGGACAATCCAAATCGTTACCCACTCCTTATCACAGCTACCTGCACTTTTGGAGGTTACGACGATTATACAACGCTGACGGGCGGCGAACAGGCTTTTTTGAAAATAAATTCGGGAGCAATCGGGCTTTTTACCACGGTTCGATCCGTCTATATCGCCGGCAATGAAGACTTAACGGATGAGGTACAAGATTTTATTTTTCAGCGGGTTAATGGGAAATATCGAACCATTGGCGATGTCCTAAAAGATGCCAAAAACGCCCTCACCACCACAGACCGCAATGCCCGGCGGTTTACCTTGCTTGGCGATCCAGCCATGCAGCTTGCCCTGCCAGAACACCGTGTAGCTACCACCAAAGTAAATGGCCATGCTGTTGTTTTAAGCCAGCCCGACACCATTCGCGCACTCATGCCCGTCGAAATCGAAGGAGTGGTCACCGATACCATTGGCAATCAATTGAACAATTTTAATGGGCGGATTTTTGTAACAGTTTTTGACAAAGCACAAACACTTCAAACGTTGGGACAAGACCCTGGTAGTATCGTTCGCAATTTCAAAGTCCAGCGCAACATACTTTTCAAAGGCAGCGCGCAAGTGAACAATGGCGCGTTTAAAGTCAATTTTGTGGTGCCCAAAGACATCAACTATGCTTACGGAAAAGGCAAGATCAGTTATTATGCCGAAAATGGAACGCCCTTGGATGCTGCTGGCGGCGATGAAAATATCGTAGTGGGCGGCAATGCTGGGTTGGTGCAAGACGATACACCACCTACGGTACAAGCCTTCCTCAACACGGATGCTTTTGCATTTGGCGGGATAACAGATAACAACCCAAAAGTGATGGTGAAATGCGCGGATGATTATGGCATGAACGTAACAGGTACCAGCATTGGGCACGATCTGACCGCAGTGCTGGATGGAAATGTGTTGGAAACGTTGGTGCTCAACGAGTTTTATGAGAGCGCACAGGGCGATGCCCGTAAAGGCCAAGCCATTTACCCCTTGCGCAATCTTGCTTCTGGCCGCCACACCCTTAAGGTTAAGGGCTGGGACATTGCCAATAACCCTGGCGAGGGTTATACGGAATTTGTGGTAGCAGAAAGTGGAAAAGCGGCACTTGACCATGTCCTAAATTACCCTAATCCATTCACGACCAACACCTATTTCCAGTTTGAACATAATTTAGCTGGCCAAATTTTGGATGTCCAGGTCAGTATTTTCAGTGTGTCAGGCAGATTGGTAAAAACGATCCAACAAACAATTGCGAACAACGACAGCTTCCGTATTTCAAATGACGTGCAATGGGATGGGAATGACGAATATGGCGACCCACTTGCTCGGGGTGTGTATCTTTACCGGGTGAAAGTGCGTGGCACGGATGCTGCGGGAGCAAGCAGCACAGCCCAAAGCGATTTTGAAAAACTGGTTATCTTGAAATAATTTTTATCTTAGTACCGATGAAATAACAACCTCACGATTTGGAGGTTGTTATTTCATCGGTACTTGAGCAGCCACTCATTTTTAGCCACGAATTGCACCAATTTGCCCTAATCTTTATCTCCAATTCGCGAAAATTAGTGCAATTCGTGGCAACCCAAATTAACATTTCAACACCAAAGCATTACAACTAAATTCACTTGCTTTTTATCATGAAGAAATTACTCGCACAGTCGCTGTTCGCGGCGGCTTTGACACTGACGGGAACAGCCTTGTACGGGCAACTTGAACCCAAATGTGTCAACGGAAACAACCCAATTACAGGAGAGCGTTGCGCCAACGCTGTCACTTCTGCAGTTCCATTCCTACGCATTGTACCAGACGCTAGAGGCGGCGCAATGGGCGATGTCGGTATTGCTACATCCGTTGACCCTAACGGAATGCACTACAACCAATCTAAATTGGCTTTTGCCGACAAAAACGTCTCCATTTCGGCCACTTATACGCCTTGGATGCGCAACCTAGGCTTGAATGATGTCTATCTGGCCTATCTTTCTGGTTACTACCGTTTGGACAAATTTCAGGCCGTAGGCGCAAGCCTTCGCTACTTCTCGCTCGGTGACATTGAGTTTACCGACGAGACAGGCCAATCGCTTGGTCAAGGCCGTCCGAATGAATTTGAATTTACCGGGGCGTATGCACGTAAGTTGACTGAAAAGTTTTCTGCTGCCGTCGGTGCAAAGTTCATATATTCAAATCTTGCCACAGGTCGCGTGGTAGAAGGCAACGAAATCAAGCCCGGTGTTGCAGGTGCTGCCGACATTTCATTTACCTACAAAACGCCCGTCAAAATGGGTGAGAATAAAGGCGAATTCACTTTCGGTACTGCTATCAGCAACATCGGATCGAAAATCACTTACACCAACTCGGTCAACCGCGATTATATTCCCACCAATTTAGGTATTGGGGCCGGGTTGAAGCTTCAGTTGGATGAATTCAACACCATTACCTTCACCACAGATTTCAACAAACTTCTGGTGCCAACCCCGCGTCCTGACCTCGGTGATGCCGACGGAAACGGTGTTGTTGACTACAAAGAGTACTCCCCAGTTCGTGGCATCTTCAAATCTTTCGGCGACGCACCTGGTGGCTTTTCAGAAGAATTGAAAGAGATCACCTTGGGGGTTGGCGCAGAATATTGGTATGACGACCAGTTTGCTGTGCGCATCGGGCACTTTCGCGAGCACTATTCCAAGGGCAATCGCAAATATTTCAGCGTTGGCCTTGGCGTGAAGTACAACATCTTCGGTTTGAACTTTAGCTATCTCGTACCAACCAGCAATCAGCGCAATCCTTTGGACAATACGCTTCGTTTCTCGCTGTTATTTGATTTTTCAGCCTTTGAAGGCGAAGATGAATAATAGGTGAAATCCTGGTTTCGTTTGAAAAGCGAGCTGCCTCCGTTCTGGCAGCTCGCTTTTTTTGTTAAACTTTTTTCTATTTCTTTGTAAATGAAATCGTTTCTGCCTCTTTTATTCATTCTCCTTTCCAATTTTTGCTTTTCCCAAACGTACAATTACTTCGTTCTGGAAAAACTACCTCCTTTTATCAATTCCTCTTTTGATGAAATCACGCCTGTTCCAAGTCGTGATGGGCGTACCTTATATTTCACCCGTGTTGGATTTACGGAGTACAACCGCACACTTCTGATTGACAGTGTGGACATGGCCATCAAACTCCCGCCAGAAAAATATCCTGCCGCCCTGGCTGATGTGTTTTCTCAAATTGCCGGAAAGGCGATTTACAATCCCGAACGTTCCGCCTTCAATCAGGATATTTGGGTTGCAAGAGGCGACTCGTTTGATTTCACCGCAGTAGAACACCCCGGTTATCCCATAAACAACGCCTTGCCCAACAGTATGGTGACCATCACGCCAGACCCCAATGCCTTTTACGTCATCAATCAATTTGAGCGAAATGGAAACATGGATCGTGGCTTTTCACTTGTACGGCGTACATCCGACAGCATCGGTTGGAGTTTCCCGAAACCTGTGGTGATAAAAGATTATTACACCATCACTTCAGATGTAAGTTTGACCATGAGTTTCAATGGAAAAATCCTGATACTATCTGCTATTCGCGCTGATTCCCGCGATATGGATTTATATGTCTGTTTTCGAGAAGGAGAAAACAAATGGGGAGCGCCGCAGCATTTGGGCAATGTGATAAACTCTGACCGCAGAGAGACTACCCCATTCCTGTCTGAAGACAATGAAACGCTGTTTTTTTCTTCTGCACGCAGTGGTGGCTCTGGTGGAAATGATCTTTACACCTCAAAGCGTTTGGACGACACTTGGAAAAACTGGTCGCCTCCTGCTTTGCTCTTTGAGCCCATGAATTCTAAGTTTGACGAAAGTCAACCTTATTTCAACATGACCTCTGGGTTTCTATACTTCACCTCCAAGCGCGAAGGGAACAGCGACATTTACCGGGTGAGAATTGCCCCGCCACAAGCGACCGAATTAGAAGTGGTTGGGAGGGTCTTGAACGGCAAAACCCGTGAGTTGATTCGCAATGCCCAGGTGTATTACGGCGCAACTGGCGACCCCCACAATGTATTGCTTGCCCCGGATGGAACCTTCCGCCTAAAAATACCCAAGGGGGTAAAATTTGATCTTATACCTGAAAAAGGAGGATTTTCAGGTCGAGCCGAGGAGATCCTTTTCAGACGTGACTACTACTATTTTCGGGAACAGTATGTGGATCTATTGATTGACCCTTTGGAGGTAAATGCCAAAATAGAACTGCGGCCCATTTTCTTCCAGCAATCCAAGGCCACCATTATGGAAGATTCATATAGTGAATTGGAGCGGCTCGCCAGCATCCTTTTAGAAACTCCCAGCCTTCACATCCGTATTGAAGGACATACCGACAACATTGGAAAGGCCGAAGATCTGTATCGCCTTTCTGAAGATCGTGCCGTGGCCATCCGCAATTTTTTAGTGCAAAAAGGTTGTACCGCGTCGCGGATCGAAACCAAAGGGTTTGGGCCAAAACTTCCGATCAACGACAATAACTCCGAAGAACTCCGATCCAAAAACCGGCGGGTGGAGATAATCGTTACTAAAATCTAAGGGGTTTCAATGAAACTCCTTTTTTGGGGGGACATCGGAAGCCGAGGACTCTGGAAGCGTTTTTTATTTGTTCCACGTGGAACATCTTGAACATGCTTTATTGCTACTTGTACAAGGTTTAGCGTCGGAAACAATATACCGCAACCATTTGGAGGCCCAAGATTAGCAATTGCATCTCTACTTCCCATACTTGCGCCACGCTCACAATGTTCCACGTGGAACATTGTGAGCGTGGCGCATTGTTTCATCAAAGCACCTCTCCCTTGTTTCTACACCACACTCATCTCAGGTTGGGCAAATAATTATTGAAACTTGATTTACTACCTTTGCTTGCACATTATCTAAAAGGGAAATGCACATCATTCAAAACTTTATCAACGGCTCATTCATGCCCCCCAAAGCAGGGCAGTACCTAGACAATTACAACCCAGCCACAGGCAAAATCTATAGTAAACTTCCAGATTCGGATATTACAGATATTGAAGCGGCCGTTCAGGCAGCGAAGACTGCATTCCCCTCTTGGGCCAATAGGTCTCTTGAAGATCGGCATGATATACTTCAGGCCGTGGCCAATCGCATCCTTCAGAACCTTGATGCCCTTGCCGAGGCAGAAAGTACGGATTCGGGCAAAACAGTAACGACTGCCAGAACCGTAGATATCCCGCGGGCCGCACTCAATTTCAAGTTCTTTGCTACCGC
>JANMME010000988.1:0-3537 GCA_031373015.1 Saprospiraceae bacterium | reverse complement strand
AGGATTATCAATCTGCCTGCCGCGAAGAGTTGCCAGAACGGCTGATGCAGGCGCTGGAGCGGTTCTAGTGGCTTGGGCACTAGTGCCGCCTTTATTCACATATTTGCAATGATCTCTGAGCCAAACTCCGAGCACTTCAATTTGGTAGCGCCCTTCATAAGTCGCTCAAAATCATAAGTTACACGTTTCTTGCGGATGCTGCGCTCGATGCCTTTCACGATTAATTTAGCAGCCTTGTCCCAACCAAGATACTCGAACATCATGACACCCGAGAGGATCACGGACGATGGGTTCACCATGTCTTTGCCCGCGTATTTGGGTGCGGTGCCATGGGTAGCCTCGAAAATAGCGTGGCCCGTGAGGTAATTGATATTTGCGCCCGGGGCGATACCGATGCCACCCACTTGTGCGGCGAGGGCGTCGGACAGGTAGTCGCCATTTAAGTTGAGCGTTGCCACCATGTCGTACTCAGCAGGGCGGAGCAGGATTTGCTGCAGGAATGCGTCGGCAATGCTGTCTTTCACGAGCATTTTGCCTGCGGCGAGCGCTGCGGCTTGGGCTTCGTTGGCAGCGGCTTCTCCCTTGGCTTCTTTGATACGGTCGTATTCGGCCCAAGTGAACACGCGGTCGCCGTATTCGCGTTCGGCGAGTTCGTAGCCCCAGTCCTTGAATTTGCCTTCCGTGAACTTCATGATATTGCCCTTGTGTACTATAGTCAACGATTTGCGCTTGTACTTAAAGGCGTATTCGAGGGCGGCGCGCACGAGGCGCTCGGTACCTTCTTTAGACACAGGTTTGATACCGATAGAAGACGATTTGGGGAAGCGGATTTTCTTGACGCCCATTTCGTTTTGCAAAAAAGCAATCATCTTGTCGGCCTCGGGCGTGCCCGCGAGGTATTCGATGCCCGCGTAGATGTCTTCGGTGTTTTCACGAAAGATAATCATGTCTACGAGACCGGGTTCTTTTACCGGGCTTGGCACACCTTTGAACCAGCGTACAGGGCGCACACAAGCATAAAGGTCGAGTTGTTGGCGCAGGGCCACGTTGAGCGAGCGTATGCCACCGCCAACAGGCGTGGTAAGCGGGCCTTTGATGGCGACTTTGTATTCGTCAATAACTTTCAGCGTCTCATCGGGAAGCCAGCTGCCTGTCTTGTTGAAGGCTTTTTCGCCGGCAAGCACTTCTTTCCAAAAGATTTTCTTTTTGCCCTTGAAGGCTTTTTCCACGGCAGCATCGAGCACGCGCACGGAGGCTGCCCAGATGTCGGCGCCTGTTCCGTCGCCTTCAATGAATGGGATAATGGGGTCGTTGGGGACTTTCAGTTTGCCCCGTTTGATGGTGATAGCAGAACCTTGCATATTACTTGAGTGTGATAAGTAGATAATGGGTTGATTTGACCATTGGGTTGTTTTTTAAGGGCGGGCGAAGGTAGTAGTTGACGAGGCCTCTACGATAGGAATTTCTTCAAAAAGTGTCCTTTTTTTGAAGGAACCTTTAAAGATACCTTTGCTCCACAACATTTTCATTCATCTAAATCGGTTCCACTCTTTATGAAAAGTAAATTTCTCTGTTTGTTGTTCCTAATAATGGTTACTGAAAGCAAGGCAGAATTTTCAATGCCATCACTTTCATCGCAATTTTGCTCCCTAGAAAGTAACCCTCTACTTGATTCTGTCCCAAACCCCAAAAGCAAAGAAAACTACCTGTTTGTTTCAGGATGCGTTGGAGGAGGCGACTATCCTTTTGCGGGATTTGGACTCACTCTGAGTCATAAAACAGGCCAGGATGGCAAATCCTACGCTGGAATTGGAGTGCACTACATCGGCAATACCATTGGCGGTGAGAATGCCCTTGAGCGTGAGGAGTTTGTCCAAATAATCCCGCTCATGTTGGACTACCGGCAAGAATTCAAACGTTCCGCCAATGGAAAGGCCTCCATACTATTATTTCTAGATGCAGGTTACGTTTTCACCTTAACAGGAAATGAGGTGGACCAAACCGGGGAGTATGAATATAAAAATGGCTGGGCAATCAACCCGGGCATTAGCTTCAAATTCAACCTTTTCCGACAAGCTGGACTCATGCTAGACTTGGGTTGGATGCGTCACAACAGTCATCTAAAATGGTTGCCGCCTTCCGACAAAACAGGCAGGAAAAAGTGGGACTTGGGCATGGCAAGACTCTCCCTGTTTTTTTAATATCTCATCTAAAAATGGCCTTTTATAAGGTGCAAAACGAGCCGCTTTCCAAATAAAGCGGCTCGTTTTTTAGATAAAACCGCTTCCTGTACAAAAGAAGCGGTTTTATATTATTTTGAAAAAAATACACCAATCCCTTGTTTTTTCAAAACGATTTCTACCTTTGCCCTCGGCCAGCGCGAGATATTGCCCTTTCTGGAGTCTCTTTTTTAATCTCTCCCGTGAACATCACTCCGACACTCTGCGCGAGCCATTTGCCACTCTACCCCGGCAAAAACCAATCATAAGTTCACTCAGCAGCAAACTCCTGTGGCAAGGGCGTAGGTATGTGTATAGCACATGCCACGAGCTGAAATTTTTTAAACATGACCGAAACAATTCCTTCCAGTCGCCCTGAGAAACCTTCCTTATGCCGTTATTCGGCATTTTTCGTCCTTCTTTTTGCAGCATTTGCTGCCACTGCATTCAAACCCATTAGCAACAAGCCTGGCCGCGCCGAAGACGCGGAGATGATGCAGTTCCGCGTTGATGTCACGGGTTACGCCCAAAATTTTCTTGGCCTCCGCTATCGCCATGCGGGGCATTCACCCAAGACAGGTTTTGACTGTTCAGGTTTCACCAACTTCATTTTGGACGAGTTTGGCGTCAAAGTTTCATCCTGCGCCACCACTCAATCGCGTCAGGGGCTAAAAGTGTCGCTCAACGACGTTCTGCCCGGCGACCTTGTTTTCTTTGGCACAAGAGGCCGCATCCAACACGTGGCCCTGGTGGTTGAAAAAACAGCTGAAGGCATTTTCTGTGTACACAGCACCTGTAGCCGGGGCATCATGGTAGAGAATATCTCCACTTCTAAATACTGGAAACCTAAAATCCTATTCGCACGTGATGTGATCACGGGGCTGGCGGGCTGAAGCGCCGCATCGAAGCAAAACGAGACCCAGTATGGAGAAAGGGTTGTCCTCGCAAGAGGGCAACCCTTTGCATTTTAGGGATGGATTAAAACAGGAAAATGTAAAACAGGAAAATATAAAACCGCAAAACTTAGAGGCGACAAATTTCGAAAGGGTAAAAACTCTGAAAGAATCTGTTGGCCTTGAAGCACACAATGATGCTTCATTGGTAAAAAAATTAAAACAGGTTTGGCCTTTTGGGGAAAGCAAAACTATCTTTGCACCCGCTTTTGAAGAGAGGCACGGTTTACAAGCCGAATTAGCTCAGCGGTAGAGCAGCTGATTCGTAATCAGCAGGTCGAGGGTTCAAATCCCTTGTTCGGCTCCAGGGTATGAGGTGATGAAGTGATGGGTGATAAAGTGATTTGATTGGAATTCTTGAGATG
>JANMME010000365.1:0-4259 GCA_031373015.1 Saprospiraceae bacterium | reverse complement strand
GTTTTCAAAGGTCGAAGCGAGACTCAAATTCCCCCGTACATCAAAAACGATGCTGAGGTGCTTATCATTGACCGGGTATTGAAGTGGAACTGAACTTTCAACTTTCCTACACGAACTATCTCAACAATCTCAGCAAATACTCCCCATATCCGCTTTTCAAATACTTGTGGCCAAGGCTTTCCAGACCTTCGTCGTCAATGAAGCCCATTTCCCAGGCAATTTCTTCGATGCAACCGATCTTCAATCCTTGACGGTCTTCGATGGCTTGTACGAACTGCCCGGCTTGCATCAATGATTCGTGTGTGCCCGTATCGAGCCAGGCATAGCCGCGACCCATTACGCGCACTTCGAGGCGACCTTGTTCGAGATAATGGCGGTTCACATCCGTGATTTCGTATTCCCCACGCGGACTGGGTTTGAGATTTTTGGCAATTTCAACCACTTGATAGTCATAAAAATAGAGTCCAGGTACCGCAAAGTGACTCTTGGGCTGCGCAGGCTTTTCCTCAATGCTGATGGCTTTGAGGTTTTTGTCAAATTCCACCACACCGTAACGCTCCGGGTCGGCCACCTGGTAGGCAAAAATGATACCGCCAGAGGGGTTTGCACAAGAACGCAGCATTTCGCCCAATCCTGCGCCGTAAAAAATATTGTCGCCCAAAATCAGCGAAGCAGGGTCGCTACCGATAAACGGTGCCCCCAATACAAAGGCTTGGGCGAGGCCATTGGGCTCAGGTTGTTCGACGTAGGAAAAGTTCATGCCTAGTTCGCTTCCGTCGCCAAAAAGTTGGCGGAATTTGGGCAGGTCATAAGGCGTGGAAATGATGAGCACGTCGCGGATGCCCGCCAGCATGAGGGTGCTGAGCGGGTAATAGATCATCGGCTTGTCGTATACCGGCATGAGTTGTTTGCTCACTGCGAGGGTGAGGGGGTAGAGGCGCGTGCCGAGGCCGCCAGCGAGGATGATGCCTTTCATGGGAGAAAATGTGGTGAGAGGTTACGGGAAATAGCGATAAATTTCTTTTCGATGTAGTACACGCATGAAAATGAGTGTGTCGTCCTCAAATTTCACGCCTATTCGATAATCTCCAATGCGAATACGATAATATTGGTCGTAACCTTCCAATTTGGTGAAATGAGGGATTTCGTCGAGCGAGTCAACGGTCGCTACAAATTCAAATGCAAGTGTCTTAATTTTTTCAAAGGAAGGAGTGCCCTTTAATGCCTTCAAGTCCTTAACAAATCGTGCAGCGTATTCAATGGTCATCGGCTTCAAGAAGGGCTAGGGCTTCGGATTTGGAATAGCGAGGGTCGTTTTCTGCCTCTAAAACAGCTTGACCAAGGCCGTAATCTTCCAGCAGTTGAAGCAATTTTTGAAAGCGGGCAACAGGTAACACAACGTATTCAGGCTCACCTTTTGAATCCAGAATTACCTGCTCGTTTTCTAATATGGACTCTATATACATTTTCAGGCAAATTTTTTACAAAAGTAGTAAGTTCTTACGAAATCCGGCTCCAAACCCTAGCATCCTTCCCTTCTGAAGCCAAATGCTGCCGCAAACGCAAATGCTCCGGCATCGCCAGCCCGGGGTCTTTTTCCAAAATCTGCGCTGCAATCTCGCGGGCAGCGGCGAGTATTTGTCCGTCTCGGGCAAGGTCGGCGAGCAGGAATCGGAGCATCCCGCTTTGTTGCGTGCCTTCGATATAGCCTGGGCCGCGCAGCCGCAGGTCTGTTTCAGCAATGATGAAGCCGTCGGTGGTCTGCACCATGGTTTGGATGCGTTCGCGCCCCTCGTGGCTAAGTTTGTGGCCAGTCATCAGGATGCAATAACTCTGATCGGCCCCGCGCCCAACGCGCCCCCGCAATTGGTGCAATTGCGAAAGCCCAAATCGTTCCGAATTCTCAATCACCATCACGGAGGCGTTCGGCACATTTACGCCGACTTCGATGACCGTGGTGGCCACCATAATTTGGGTTTCTTTTTTTATAAAACGCTGCATCTCAAAGTCCTTGTCGCCCGATTTCATCTTACCGTGCACAATGGAAATCTGGTAGGTAGGCGCCGGAAAATCGCGGCTAAGTGCCTCAAAACCAGACATAAGGTTTTGCAAGTCTATTTTCTCTGTCTCCTCAATCATGGGGTACACCACATAGACCTGGCGGCCTTTGGCTATCTCGTCGCGCATAAAGCCCTGCACCCGAAGCCGGTGGTGCTCGGTCTTGTGCATGGTCGTGATCGGCTTGCGGCCTGGTGGCAATTCGTCAATCACCGATATGTCCAAATCACCATACAAGGTCATGGCCAATGTGCGGGGAATCGGCGTGGCCGTCATCACCAGGACATGCGGCGGCCCTCCAGGATTTTTCGCCCACAATTTGGACCGCTGTTCCACGCCAAAACGATGTTGTTCATCTATCACGGTGATTCCCAGGCTTTTGAACTGCACCCAATCTTCAATGAGCGCGTGGGTTCCGATCACGATGTGCATTTCGCCCGAGGCGAGTTGCGCCAAAATAGCCTCGCGTTTTTTGCCTTTCACCGAGCCGCTGAGGTAGCCGACGTTGACGCCCAAATCGCCTACGAGCGCCTTGATGCCTTCGAAATGTTGTTGTGCCAAAATCTCCGTCGGGGCCATCATGCAGGCTTGGTGTCCATTGTCCAGCGCCATCAACATGGTCATCAGCGCCACCACGGTTTTGCCGGAGCCGACATCGCCCTGCACGAGGCGGTTTGTATGTTTGCCCGAGGCCACATCTGCCCGAATTTCTTTGAGCACCCGTTTTTGTGCGCCGGTGAGTTCAAACGCCAGTTTTTCCTGGTAAAACTGATTGAAAAAATCGCCAATTTTGGAGAAAACAAAACCCCGCATGGTGTCCTTGCGGCGGGTGCGTACTTGCAAGAGGCGGAGTTGGAGGAAAAACAGTTCCTCAAATTTCAAGCGGCGGGTGGCGGCGTCGAGATCGGCCTGGGTTTCAGGAAAATGAATGTTGTTGAGTGCCTGCCAGCGAGGGCTGAGCCTGAATTGCGCTGTCAAATAATCGGGCAATGTTTCGGGCAGATCGGAGGCAGATAGCCCATCCAATAAAGTTCGGATGAGTTTGCGCAAACCCTTGGCGTCCAGACCTTTTTGGGTCAGTTTGTCGGTGGTGGGGTAAACGGGATCGAAATTCTTAGCCGCCCCTCTCTCACCCCCCCCAGCCCCCCCTGCAGGGGGAAGGGTGGCGGGTGCTTCTTCCATTTCTGGATGTGGGATATTGAACTTGCCGTGGAATTCGCTTACCCGCCCAAACACGATGTATTCTTTGCCAACCGCCAGGCTTTTTTCCAACCATTGCACACTCCTGAACCATACGAGTTCCATGATGCCCGTTTCGTCGCGCAGGGTGCCAACAAGCCGCTTGGCCTTGCCTTCGCCCAGGGTTTCGAGGCGGCGGAGCGTGCCGCGCAGTTGCACGGTTTCGCCCTCGTTGTGTACCTCCCGGATGCGGTGGAATTTCGTGCGGTCAATGTAGCGAAACGGGAAATGGAACAGCAGGTCGCGGCAGGTGAAGACCCCCAACTCAAGCTTGAGCGTGTCGGCGCGCTGCGGGCCTACGCCTTTGAGGAATTCGATGTTGGAGTCGAGATTGGGCATGGGTTCGTCATTAGGTCATTGATCGTCATTAGGTCATTGGTCATTTTTCGTCATTAAGTCATTTTTACCCGCCGGTGCCTTGGTGGAAGAGGGGGTGTTCGTCATTTACCTGTACGGGCTTTGATTTGTTCCAGGGCTTCGCGGACGAAGATTTTGGAGAGGTCGGTGAATTCTTCGGGGCTTAGTTTTTGGGAGTATGATTTGGAGATGTAGCGTTTTTCATGTTGACCGTCGAATTCAATTTCATATTTGAAAGGATTGAACTGAATAGAAATAGCGAGATGAACTGTGAAAGTAGCGAACTAACTGCCTCTTTGCTTTTTGGAACAATGTCTTCCTTACCTAAACTCCCATTGTCTGCGGAAAAGCAGCCCTGCCCCAAATAAAAAACCAAAAAACGGTGCGACTTTTATATCCCCCGTGGCTTCTACAAACCAGGTTTTGAAGTACATCGGAAAAAACATCGTGATGCCGAATAGAAGCAATGTGCAAAGCACGACTTCTAAAAAGCCAGTGGATTGAGCAGAGATAATTCGTGCCATAGCAGTTCTTTTTAGATTCAGGTGTGCAAAAGTAAAATAGTTTGTTTTAAAAACCGCAACAAATGGAACACCGATTTATTA
>JANMME010000342.1:0-2517 GCA_031373015.1 Saprospiraceae bacterium | reverse complement strand
CAAGAAGGGAAAAAAATTTTTTTATTTTTTTTTCTGAGACAGTCCCCAATCAGATAAAAACCAAATACCTTTTTTAACACTGATTTTGTAAAATAAAAAAACTTCAAAATTCTGTTTTGAAATATCCGCATATCCTCCTTTTCTTTTAGAACATGATTTTATTTTTTGCCAACATGGGAAATCGCGTATCTCAACCTCTTTTCTGGGCGAATGCCTTCTTTACCCTTTATTTCATTTTTACACTAAGCCCCAACGCCACCGCACAAACCAAAGAACAGCGGGCAGATTCTGCTTTTATTGATCGAATCTACGACCAAAGCCTCACCAACGGGCGCTGTTACCCTTGGCTCGAACACCTCTGCCTGCACATCGGCCACCGGCTCAGCGGAAGCCCGAGCGCAGCAAAAGCCGTCGCATGGACCAAAAGCGTGTTGGACACCCTTGGCCTGGATTCTGTGTGGCTCCAGCCCTGTATGGTGCCGCATTGGGTGCGCGGGGGAGCAGCACAGGTGCGTGTGGTCGGCTCGAAAAACATTGGCCCATATCCACTCGCCGCGCTTGCCCTCGGTGGCTCGGTAGGCGGTAAGGTGCAAGCAGAGGTGGTGGAAGTGGACTCTTGGGAGCAACTTGACCAACTCGGCGCGGCGGGAAAGCTCAAGGGCAAGATCGCCTTTTACAATCGCCCGATGGACCCCACGAAAATACGCACTTTTGAAGCCTACGGCGGCTGTGTGGATCAGCGAGTGGGCGGCGCCTCCCGGGCATCCAAATACGGCGCGGTGGCGGTGCTGGTACGGTCCATGACCCTCCGGCTCGACGATTTCCCGCACACAGGCTCCATGCACTACGATTCGGCCTATTCGCTCATCCCGGCAGCGGCCATCAGCACCCTCGCGGCAGAGTCCCTTAGCCAAACGCTGCGAGAAGAAGGTCGTGCCAAAGTCTCCATCCAATTGAATTGCCAGACCTTGCCGGATATGCCCTCCGCCAATGTAATCGGGGAAATACGCGGTACAGAGCGACCTAACGACATCATTATCGTAGGCGGACACCTCGACAGCTGGGACGTGGGCCACGGCGCGCACGACGACGGTGCAGGCGTGATGCAAAGCATGGACGTGTTGCGCGTACTCAAAACCCTTGTCTACAAGCCCCGCCACACCATTCGCTGTGTGCTGTTTATGAACGAAGAGAATGGTTTACGGGGCGGGAAGGCTTATGCCGCTGAGGCCGAACGGAAAGGTGAATTCCCGCTGGCTTCCATCGAAACCGATGCGGGCGGATTTACCCCGCGCGGTTTTGGGTTTGATGGCGAGGAGGCGGTATTCGGGGCGTTTTTTGAAAAAATAATGACGTATGCCCCGCTTTTTGAGCCATACGGTCTGAAATTAGCGAAAGGCGGCTCCGGCGCCGACATCGGTCCGCTCAAAGGCATGAAAGGTTTGCTGAGCGGCTATTCGCCTGATTCACAACGCTATTTCGACTATCACCATGCCGAATCAGACACCTTCGACAAGGTGAACAAACGTGAACTCGAACTAGGCACGGCAAGCATGGCGGCGTTGATTTATTTGATTGACAAATACGGGCTGTGATGCTCAATCCCTAATCATCACCTTAATCGTGTGGAACACGGATGACACGGATTAGACACGGATTTTTCCCTTCTTCTTAGACTAAAATCCGTGTCTAATCCGTGTCATCCGTGTTCTACACGATTAATGCCCCCCTCCTTCGCCCCCGCCTGCCGAGGCTTGGCGGGCAGGAAGGCTACGGCGGGTAAAAATGACGCTCATGACAAACATAATCTTCCTCCACGGCGCTTTGGGCAGCGCGGCACAGTTTGACGCTTTACAGGCACAAATGCCTGAAAATCAAGATGATTTTGCCCTTAATTTCCCGGGCCACGGTGGCGTGCCTGCCAACGAACCGTTTTCAATGCGGCTTTTTGCCAATGCGGTTTTGAAATTTTTGGATGAAAAGAACATCGCGCAAACCGACATTTTTGGCTACTCCATGGGCGGCTACGTCGCACTTTGGCTCGCTTGGAAACACCCGGAACGGGTGAGAAGCGTGACGACCTACGGCACCAAACTTGATTGGAATCCCGAGGTGGCGGCAGGCATGGGCCGGATGTTCGACCCGGAAAAAATTGAGGCCAAAGCGCCGCAGTTAGCGGAGTCTCTTTCCAAAATCCATGGCTCGGAATATTGGAAGCCGCTTTGCCAAAGCACCGCTAAATTCCTACACGATCTGGGTAACGGACTTGGGTTGCCTTCTAATGCCTTTGGCGAAATCCGATGCCCTGTAACCATCGGTTGGGGCGATTTGGATAATGTGGTGACAGAAGCCGAGAGCCGCCAAACAGCCGAGGCCATTCCGCAGGGGCGGCTTGAAATCTTGGCTGGAGGAAAACACCTCATTGAGCAGGTGGACGCGGGGCAGTTGGCGCGTTTTGTTGTACAAAAAAGATAGTTGTTGGTCATGGCGTGGGACACCTCGGAGGTCTTCGAAGAC
>JANMME010000340.1:0-10203 GCA_031373015.1 Saprospiraceae bacterium | reverse complement strand
CAGGAAATCGCCCATGCACTCTTGCCCGGACTCGGAAATTTTCTTTCCCTCCTGATCATTATCGGGGGACTTGTATTTAACATCGGCAACATCGCCGGATGTGGTCTGGGCCTGAACGTGTTGTTGGGCATAGACGTTACGACGGGCGCCTGCATCAGTGCGGGGGTAGCCATCCTGCTGTTTTTACTGAAAGATGCCGGCGCTGCCATGGATCGCTTCGCCCAGACGCTGGGTTTCGTGATGATCGGATTGACCTTGTACGTCGCCTTTACCTCCAACCCTCCCCTGGCAGAGGCCTTGCACAAGAGCTTCATGCCCGATCAAATTGATTTTATGTCCATTGTAACCATCGTGGGGGGAACGGTCGGCGGTTACATCACCTTTGCAGGCGCGCATCGCCTGCTCGACGCTGGCATCAGCGGACAGGAGCATACCCGGCAAGTGGACAGAAGCGCCGCAACGGCTATTGGCATTGCTTCCCTGATGCGGGTATTGTTGTTTTTAGCCGCTTTGGGGGTAGTCATGAAAGGATCAAGCCTGGACGAAAGTAACCCGGCGGCCTCGGTTTTTCAGTTGGCCGCCGGAAAATGGGGTTACAAGATCTTTGGCGCCGTGCTTTGGGCTGCAGCCGTTACCTCCGTGGTAGGCGCCTCTTTCACCTCGATTTCTTTTGCCAGATCCTTCCACCCCTTGTTTTCGAAGCAAAAAAATTACGCCATCATCGCTTTTATCATCATCGCGACCGTGTTGTTTGCCTTGTTTGGCAAGCCTGTCAAGATCCTTATTTTTGCAGGGGCCTTTAACGGGTTTATTTTGGCTTTTTCCCTGGGCATCCTTTTGATCGCCGCCACCAAAAGCCGCATAATGAAAGATTACAAGCATCCGCGTACTTACCTGTGGGCCGGGGCGGCCGTTGCCCTGATCATGCTGGTTTTTGGGACTATGACGATGCTGAGCGAATTGGGGAAAGTTTTCTGAACACCTTCTTTTATAGCGCCGACTCCTGCATGACTCATCCGCCAATCATCAGCGATGGATTACCCAACACAATGGTAAACGAGGTGACACTTCATTTTCCCAAAAAATAAATTTTGATTAGGAGGCGTACATTTGAGCTGAATTTAGAACCCTTACCTATACCTACCTTTTTTTAATGTTCTGGCACTACGAAAAACGCCGCGCACCAAGAGCAGCCCCTGGCGCCACTCGCAAAGAATATGGCACCACCTGGTGGGGAAAACAATGGCTGAAAGCGCTCACAGATATTGACTACTCCAACCGTCTGCCGCGTGGCAAAACGTACGCCAACAAAGGGCTGGCGCATAGCCTGGAACTGAGTGGCAACACCATCACGGCCAAGGTAAGCGGCTCACAGCCAAAGCCTTACAAGGTTAATATATCTGTACCAGCATTCGATCAAGGCAGCCGCGAACGTTTGGTACGGATCGTCACTGAGAACCCACTGTTTCTTTCCAAACTCCTCAACCGGGAGTTGCCGCCTGAATTGAATCAAGCCTGCGTGGCAGAAGGGGTTCACATCTTCCCACGCCGCTGGGACGACCTGCAAGGCTCCTGTTCCTGCCCCGACTGGGCGGTGCCTTGCAAGCATATAGCCGCAGTGCTTTATCTGGTGGCCAATGAAATTGACAAAAACCCCTTCGTCGTTTTCGACCTGCACGCATTTGACCTGATAAAAGCCTTGCAGGATAGCGGTTATACGGAAGAGGCCGGCGAGTCAGTTACAATTCCAGAACTGGCTACCTTACAACAGGAAATAGCCAGGGAAAACACCGAATTCACTTTCGATGAGGAACGTCTCTCCGAAATTGACTTTTCAACCATCCCCGAAAGTCGTGACAATCTGCTGCGCTTGCTGACCGAAAAACCGGTGTTTTTTCCAGAAGGAAATTTTAAAAATACGCTTACTGCGGCCTACAAGAACATCAGCAAGGGGCTGCACTCCTCTGCTATTGCCGTACCGGAGGAGCAGTTGCAAGCTTTGCAATTCAGCGAAAAAGTGCTGCTGCTGCTGAACGCTTCGGATGGGGGCTTTGCGGGATGCTCACTGTTTGATGTACACGATCAGTCCGTACTCGAATTTGGTTCCGTGGGAGCATTGGCGGCATTTCTTGAATCCCTGCCAACATCACAAGTGACGGTGGCCGCCCCGGAAATTCGATCCATACATTTGGTGTACCGGTTTGCGGAAATACTGGCGAGTAAAGGGGCTTTTGTACCTCAAATTTTGCGCAGCAAGGATAAAGGCCATTTCATACGCTTTGTGCCAGCGCTGCTGAATGCCGAGCTGAGGGCTTTATGTGAGCAAATAAGCACGCTTTTAGCACCCGGGAACTTGGTTTACGTGGATGAAAAAGCAGAGTACCAACCAACAGCAACGGATCACTTACCGGCGATTTTGGCGATTTTTTTGGGTCATTTCGCGCAGGAATTTGTCGGGAAAGCGGCACAGGAAGCCGAATTGCCCCGTTGGTTTTTCTCGGGCAACTCTGTTGTTTTTGACCGTTTCGAAACTCGGGAATACCCCAAAAGCATTCACCTGTGGCTGAGCCGTTTTTTTATCGCCGAGAAAGATTTTGTACCCGTATTTGAAGTGATGGACCAGGAGGATTGGTTTGAAGTCGGCGTGAGTATTGAAGACCGGACAAGGGCGTTTCAAGTCCCTGTGCCGCTGGAGAAAATTTTTTCCGAGAAAAAACACGCGCACTTTCGACTCGATGTACTGCGCGACCTCAGCACAGTGGCAGAGTTTTTCTCGCCCTTAAATGATGTAATTGCCTCCAAGGGCACGAAAAAACTGCGCTTCGACAGCAAAACATTTGTGGAGGTGTTTTTTGACGCCCTACCGGTTATTCGCTTATTTGGCATCCGTGTTTTGTTGCCAAAAGCCTTGCAAAAACTCCTTCGGCCAGCAGCGTCCATGTCGCTCAGCGCAAGCAACAAAGGCAAGATTTCTGGTTCGGGGTTGTTGTCTTTTGCCAGCATGATTGACTTTCAATGGCAAATTGCGCTTGGCAAAGAAATGCTTTCGCCCGATGCTTTTCTGAAACTCGTAAAAAACATGCGCGGCATTGTGCGCTTAGCCGACGGCTATGCATTTGTGGACGAAAAAGAAATCGCCGCGCTGATGGATAAAATCGCACAGACGCCGCCGCCCACAGGCCCCAAACTGCTGCAAATTGCCTTCGCAGGCGAATATCAGGGCACTCCAGTGCGTCTCGATGAATCGGCACAAGCGTTGATAGCTGAACTGCTGCGTCCAGATGCAGTGCCTTTGCCCGCAGGGCTGCAAGCCACGCTGCGCCCTTACCAACTGCGCGGCTTCGAATGGTTGTACAAAAACACACGCCTGGGTTTCGGCAGCCTTATCGCAGATGATATGGGGCTGGGGAAAACTGTACAGGTCATCACGACGCTATTGCGTCTGAAAGAAGACGGCAGCTTGATGGGCGACCAAAAAGCGCTCGTTGTAGTGCCTACTACCCTGCTTACCAACTGGTGCAAGGAAATTGCCCGGTTCGCACCTGAGCTACAGGTACATGTGTATCACGGCCCCATGCGCAAGATGGTGCCCTTGGCCGACGCAGATGTATTGCTCACTACTTATGGCGTAGTGCGCTCCGAAACCGAAGTTTTCCAAAAAAAGGATTGGCTGGTGGTTATTATTGACGAAGCCCAGAATATCAAAAACATAGAAACTGCCCAAACCAAAGCGGTCAAAAAACTCAAAGCGCCTGTGCGTATCGCCATGACAGGCACACCGGTTGAAAACCGCCTGAGCGAATATTTCTCTATTTTCGATTTCGCAAACCACGGTTACTTGGGCACCTTGAAGGCGTTTACAGAGGAATATGCCAAGCCCATCGAATTGGAGCGCAACAGGGCTACACTCGACCGCTTCCAACGGGTGACTGCACCTTTTCTATTGCGCCGGGTAAAGACCGACAAAAGCATCATAAGCGATTTGCCCGACAAAATTGAAACGAATCAATTTTGCAGCCTCACGCCCGAACAAGCAGCCCTGTATCAGAACGTTGTAGACGAGTCGCTGAGGGCTATTTCAGGAGAGAAAGAGGGCGATATCAAACGCCAGGGCTTGGTATTAAAAATGCTCACCGCGCTCAAGCAAGTATGCAACCATCCGGCGCACTTCCTTAAAAAAGAGGCAGCCGATCCGATACTTTCCGGTAAAACACAATTGCTGCTGGAGCTACAGGCTCAGATATTGGAAAACGGAGAAAAAACGCTGATTTTCACCCAATACCGCGAAATGGGCGAACTGCTGGTGCCGTTGCTTCGCGACCAAATGGGCTTGGAGGTGGCTTTCCTGCACGGGGGAGTGTCGCGCACAGCGCGCGACAAGATGGTGGAGGATTTCCAGCACAAGCGTACGGCAAAAGTGTTGTTGTTGTCGCTCAAAGCAGGCGGCACTGGGCTTAACCTCACTGCTGCCTCCAATGTGATTCATTACGATCTCTGGTGGAATCCCGCAGTAGAAGCCCAGGCTACTGACCGTGCTTTCCGGATTGGACAACACCGAAATGTACAGGTGCATAGATTTATTACCCAAGGTACTTTTGAGGAAAAAATCAATGCCATGTTGCAATCGAAAAAAGAGTTGGCTAATCTGGCGGTGTCTGCTGGGGAAAAATGGGTGGGCGATCTGTCAAATGCCGAATTAAGGGAGTTGGTGCTTTTAGGATAGTTGCCATAAAACCAAACTCCTTCATCCTTGCATGGTGTTTCCTCGGTACAGCCTTCGAATCAAACCAAGCCTTCCCCACCATGACCTGAACAACAATGTGGTGCTTTCTTTTTGTTGTTGTCGAGGACAACCCCAACGGCAGGAAAACTACGAGCGGCTCAAAATCTGGTTTCAATACTCGTGCGCATTCCTGTCACTTAACTCAAGCTTTTACAATCAGCAACTCATGCTTAACCGCCCCATCGGAAAGGTTTCCGCTACCAACAATCAAATCGCCACTCTCTAAATACCAGTCATTCAACATTGACTTATATGGAACCAGGTTGAAGCACTTGAATTGATTGGCCGCATTGACGCCCATAATGCCGACTCCCCAAGGGCTGCGGATGAAAAATTCAGCGCATCCGTCGCCGTTCATATCTCCGGCCCTTTGTATCTTGTTGTTGGAGGTATCTATTACCCACCCATCTACCCGTGTGCCGTTATTCACAAAGGCCTGTCTGACCAGACTTGTTCCTACCAGTGCAAGGATATGGACACCCACTTCGTTGATGACCAGAATTTGTTTTGCGGCACCGCCTTTCAGATTGTCGGAAATGACAAAGTTGTTGGAATTTTTGACAATATATCCTCCCAGGTTTTCTCCATTTGCGTGCAGGGCCACAGAGGTAAGCACCCCGCCTGCCATTTTCAAGACACCGATTCCCCACGGGCTGCTGATCAATATTTCATCCTTGCCGTCGCCGTCGAAGTCCGCTATCAACCGGATTACATTGTCTCCACTGTTGTAAAGCCAGCTTCCGAACCGGGTGCCATTAGGCGCCATATAGATATGGGCCGAGTTCTGAACAGAAATAATCCCGATGCCCCAGGGGCTGGACAATACCATGTCTTTCCTGGCGTCGGTATCAAATTGCCCGCTGCCCCAATAGACATTATTGCTGGTTTCCAGCAACCAGCCGCCTAAGCGCGTGCCGTTTGCGTGAATGCGGCTGGGAACCAGGGTCGTGCCATTAAATTCAAGGGCCGTGATCCCCCACGAACTCCAGATCATGATTTCCTTCTTGTCAGTTCCTGTAAAATTTTGAACATCCATTACCCGGTCACGCCCCGGGTTGATGGTGGCATCGTATCGCCAGCCTCCAAACCAAGTGTCTCTGGGAGCCAGCATAAGGGCCTGAAAATGAGAACCGTTATATTTCAGGATTCCAATGCCCCAATCGCTGGTAATAATAAATTCATCCAACCCATCGGCATCAACATCTCCTACGCCGCGTATGCGGTTGAGCGCAGCATCATAATTCCATCCGCCAATCCAGGCCCGGTTCGGATGCGCTTCCACCGAACGCAAAGATCCATCTAAAGCCAGGATGCCCAGTCCGTTTTTGTTGCGCAGACGCAAAGTCCAGTCACCGATAACACTCCAAAAATAAGCTCTTTTGCGCTGGATATTATAGGTTGTCAGCCCGCCGTCATTGGCTTGTCCGTTGAAATAGCTTTTCCAGCAGCTGCCGAAATTAGCCCGGTCGGAAAGGCGAAACCCTTCGGGAAACCCATTGGGTGCATCATTGAATCCTTTTGCCCGGGAAAACAGCGCAACGCAGTTGGTATAGAAAAGTACGCCCTCTGCGTTGTTCCAGCGCCCATAGTTCACCGAAGCATAGGTGTCGGTTTGTGTTTCACCCACGCTATTTACGTTACACCCCCCATGGATTATAAGGCTGGCCCCCGCTTGCTGCAGGGTGTTATAGTGCCACATTGCCCGGTGTACGTAAAGATCGGCGTTGACACCTTGTCCGTCAAAACTTGGAGTATGCCTTCCTGCGCCATAAATCCAGCGCAGTGGCGAACCGCCTACTTCGGTTGTAAGACCCGGCACATCGCCGCCATCGTTGAATTGCGACAACAGCGAATTAGAATGCGCCATGATATATTTCAGAATTGCCGGCGTTTTATGAAATTGCACATATTGTTTAAGTGTTGCATTCGGCGTTTTTACACAAGGCTGAAAATCCGTTGCTGCCGAATTCAAAAGGCTTTCATACCAATCCGGAGAAAAATCTGTGGTGCCGGAAACTACCGCAGTACGGAAAGGCAGGTTTGAAAATGCCCCGTTGCGGAAACGATGGTTCCGGTCAAAATAAGAAATCAACACACGCCTTTCCAAATCAAAGTCCTTGAAAGAAAAGAGTTCGTAATGCTGGTTGCCGTAGTCAAATAAAGGTGTCGGACTGGCTACATTTTGAGGGTTTCCGGAAGCATCCAAAAAGGTGTGGCCGTCTGTTCCTCTGAGTGCCGGATTGGGGTTTGCTGCAATATGATAGGCATTTATGCGCGAAACGTTGATGTCTGGCCTGGCGAGGATATTGGTCATAGAACGATCGCTGAAATCCACTTCGTTGTTGCGTTCTGCCTGATACAGGCGGAGGCGCAGGAACGGGCTGGGCGTTGAGCGTTGCTCTAGAATTGTATAAATGGCATCGTCCATAAAAAACGCATCCCTGAACATCCCGCTTCGTCCCACCGTGAACTTAGAGGAAGTAAACTCACCGTTCCTAACCGATTCTCCATCATACCAACCGCGGGCTATGGTGGCAGCGTCCGGGGTAGCACCTATGGTTTGGGCGTCGAAATTATTCTGCTGATAAATGCTCTCCCAGTTGCCCGAAAGGTCCGCCAAAACAACTTCGGCTCTTTCGCTGATCATTTCAGGCCCGATCACCAATTGGGGCGGGCTCAAAAAACCGGGACACCAGGAAACAGTCCTGACTAAAGATGCCTCAGGAAAATTCCCAATGAGCACAACGCCTTCAAAGTTGGCAAAAGCAGCTTTGACCTCTTTAAAAAAACGGCGCAAAGCAAGCAGGATACGCCCGTCTTTGTGTACGCTCCCGCGGTAGATATTTGCTACAATGAACTTACTGAGCAAACCTTCTGCCCTTAAATCCCCTTTAAATCGCTGTAAACGGCGCATGAGATCCGTTCTCAAACCGGAAGCGCCTGTGGTATCAAGAAGCCGCGGTTCAATCAAAACCAGTACCATGCGCTCGGTTGGCAAAACATCCGCATAGCCACTTTCAAAAGGCATGTAGGTGAGGGAGTTGATTTCCGGAATCCCGTCGGTAGTCATTGCAAAACTGCTAAACCGACCCATGATTGGAGCAAGTAAGTCTGCCATGATTCGAGCATTTAATAGTGATAGTTATACACAAAAACGCCTCATAATAATGGGTCAAGTTTTACAGCAACCTTCTTTATTACGAATGATCAAGATCGCCCAGACCAATGATTGTTGTCATTAATTTGTTCATGATCATCGGTATATTGCGCCATCATGGCCGCAGCACTATTGCAATTCCTTTATCTTCTCAAACAAGGTCAATTCGTCTCCCGGTCGAAACCCCTTGTGCCGGTAAGCAAGTTTACCGTTTTTGTCAAAAATAAACACCTGCGGCAGACCATTCAAGTCGCCCGGCATGACAGCATGAAACACCCGGTCGCGATCCCAATACACCTCAAAAGGGTATTGTTTTTCCCGGGCGATTTTCGCTATTTTGCGGAAATTGTGCGGAAAATCAATGGAAATGGCGTACATATTGAAGTTCGCCTGTTTTTTCCATTCGGGGAAATTGGCGGTGTAGGTGTCCAGTTCCCACTTGCAGGGCATGCAAGTGGTCAGCCAGAAAGCGATGACCGTAGGTTTTTTATTTTTTTCCTTTTTCGGGATGGCCATTACGTTCATGGTATTCGATTCTTTTGTGCTGTCAATATCCAGCAATCGAATGTTGAAGGGGAATAGTGTATCCCCCTGATATTTCATTTCGGTGTAAAAATTGTTTTGGGCAAAAACCGACCCTGTACAAAGGAAAAGCAGGGAGAGAACAAGATGACTTTTCATGCTACAATTTAATTTTGTGCAAATTAACGGCTTATGCTCCACAAGTGCGGAAATTTCAGGACAGCCATGGCTTTGTTCAGGTGGGGACGACCAATGGTTTGAACAAAAACGCAGCAGCAGATATTTAAGCTTGTAAAACTATCCAGCAAATGACCGGAACCGTTAAAGCCGTTAGCAAAAGCCCCGAACACACCATGAGCAAACCCAACCAGGCCAGTATCCAACTGCTGGCAGGTAAAGGCGTCGAAGGTGACGCGCACATGGTCGTCACGGTAAAACATCGTTCGCGGGTAAAACAGGACCCGACCCAGCCGAATTTAAGGCAAGTGCATTTGATCCATACGGAATTGCACGAAGAACTTCAGGCGGCAGGGTTTTCCATTCTTCCCGGACAAATGGGCGAAAACATCACTACTTCCGGGTTGAATTTGCTGGATTTGCCCCGACACACTCGACTGCAGCTCGGAGAAAGCGCCCTCGTGGAAGTGACCGGATTGAGAAACCCCTGTTATCAACTTGATGGGATTCAAGAAGGACTTATGAAGGCGGTTCTAGGACGCGATGAACATGGTAACCTGGTCCGAAAAGCAGGGATTATGGGTATCGTTTTGCAAAGCGGGGAAGTACGACCGGGAGACACGATTCGTGTTCAGTTGCCTGAACCGCCTTTTTCCCCTTTGGAGATGGTGTAATAAAATTTGAACCACAAAAGGCACAGAAGACCGTGTGATGCCTTTATCGCGCTGATTTCAAGGTATAAGCCAGGCCAGATTTGAGATCTATTTTCCCCTTTGAAACCAATTTGATGTTCTTAAAATCTTCTGTTGGGAAAAAAATATCGGTGAGCACTGCGCTTCCATCGTCGGCAAAAAGCTCGCAGGAAGCCACGTCAAAGTAAAGGTGCATTTTAAGCGTTTTATCGGCAACAGAACGGGGTGCGACGTGGCGTTTCAGGGCAAATTTGTCTGAAAAAGCAAGGCTCCCTGCCTTCGTTCGGTCACTATAATATTCGTTCTTCGCAGCGTCAAAGCCAATTTGATATTCCTCGCCTTTTGCATTCGAAAGCACCACAGCAACGTCGGTTTTTGCATTGGCGGGCAAGTCCATTTCCAGCACCAATTCCAAACCCGCAGCTGAAACGCCTAATGCTTTCGTCAGGTCGAGCGTACCCTCAAGCGATTGTTTTTTGATGCTGAATTGCTTTCCTCGCAAGGATTCCAACTCCTTTACCGGTTTGGAAATGAGGCGAAGTGCCCTTGCATTTTTCTGAAGCACCAACTCCCTGGGCAGGGTCATGGCGCTGCGCCATTTTTCAGTAGGCACTACAGTGGCATAATCCCAGTTGGACATCCACCCCATAAACAGCCGCCTCCCATCTTTTTTGGGAACATCCGACCAAGTGACGCCAGCATAATTGTCTCTACCCCAGTCCAGCCACATGGCTTTTTCGTTTTTCACGCTCTGGGCAAAATCGGGGTCGAACGTAAAGTTTTTGCCATCAAAATTGCCGACAAAATATTGTGTGCCACTGCCACCGTTGGGCGCCCCAGGGTTGATGCTCAAGAGCAGTACCCACTTCGAG
>JANMME010000983.1:0-1848 GCA_031373015.1 Saprospiraceae bacterium | reverse complement strand
ATGGGGGCAACCGCGCTATCAGAAGTTGCTCGAATTTTTGAATCGTTTGATTCCCATAGATATAAATGCCGAAGACATCTTTGACCGCTACGCCGAAATAGACGCTTTTAGTCAAGGCAAGCTCCCCTCGCAACCGCTCGGCCTTACTTCCCGAAACATGGGCAAAAACGATCTTTGGATCTCGGCCACCGCTTCCATCCTCGGCGCGACCTTGCTCACAACAGACGCTGACTTCGACCACTTGAAAGGAACTTTACTAAATGTAGAAAAAGTCGAACTGCAAGCCTAAGGCTACTTCCCACACTTCCCCAACCCCGCCTCCACCTCTTCAAATGTCACCGGCTTCACATTATTCCCCCAGCTCTGCAGCACAAAATTTACCACGTTCGCGATCTGAATATCGTTGAGTTTGTCATTGGCGAGCATTTGCTCGGCGTAGGTTTTCCCGTTTACCACAATGGTATCTTTCAGGCCGTAGCGAACTATGCAGGCAAGTTGATCGCGGTGGCTGGCCAGATAATCAGAGCCTTTTAAGGGTGGGATAAGTGCGCCGAGGCCCTCTCCGCCGTCCATGTGGCAATTGGCGCAGTGGGTTTTGTAGAGGCGCTCACCCATTTGGTAGGGCTTTTGTTCGCAGGAAATGAGTAGGAGGGAAAGTAGTAGTGGAGCGAGTGTTTTTTGCATGGGAATTCTTTGATAAACTTGAGCTTCAATCTTTTGGATGAACGTGGGCCGGCAATTTATCCCTCAATTTCAGGGCCTCAAACACTGCGAACGAATCCTCGTCATAGTATACATGAAACACTTTTGCCCGTTCAACATAGATCAGGAAAAGCCCTCCAAAAACGGGCAAGAGCATGAACCATTCCCAATAGTGGGTAATAAATCCTTTGATCAGGCAGAGCAACATGGCTATACAAGAATAAGCCGCCAAATTGGATGAAAGCGCCTTCAATGCCTGCCAACGGTCCAGGATTACCAGGTGTTTTTCTCCGTGTTCACGCAGCAGCGCCCAGTATTCGGGCATGTTTTCAGAAGTGATTTTGCGAGGGGGTATTTTCAGGCGTTTGAATATCCATGAGCCAAAAAAGTGCAATGTGAATCCCATGATATAGGCCACCACCACGCCTGAAAGCAGGGTCTTTGTATCTATTTTGTTGAGAAATGTATACAAACCAGAAAGCGATACGACAGATCCATCTGCTGTTATCCAAAGCGACAGCAACAAGGCTGTGCCAGGAATGAGATACCCCAGAATATCAAAAAAGTCGAGCCGGATTTTGTCCATATTTTTATAGTAAGAGTAGCCACTAATTGCACTAATTTTCACGAATCAGATGCCTTCTTTGCTTTAATTCGTGAGAATTAGTGCAATTAGTGGCTAAAATTCAACTTTGTCTCGCATACGGCGCCACCTCCTGCCCCCAAAACTCTCCCGCCAAAAACTTGTAGTACCCTGTCACCCCGATCATCCCCGCATTGTCTGTGCAATACTGAAAGGCTGGGATATAAGTGTTCCAACCCTCCTTTTTGCCCCATTCCCCGAGCCCCTCGCGCAAGCCCGAGTTTGCGCTCACCCCTCCGGCGATGGCGATTTCGCGGATGCCCGTTTGCCGTGCCGCCTTGCGCAGTTTTTTCAGAAGGATGGTGACGATGATTTCCTGAATCGAGGCACAGAGGTCGGCTAAGTTTTCTGGAATAAAATTCGGGTTGGCGGCGGTTTCTTTTTTCAAAAAATACAAAATGCTGGTTTTCAAACCGCTAAAACTAAAACCCAGTCCCGGTACCGACGGTTCAGGAAACGGAAACCGGGCTAGACCCTCCTTGGCGTATTTGTCAATGAGCGGT
>JANMME010000240.1:0-3172 GCA_031373015.1 Saprospiraceae bacterium | reverse complement strand
GTCATCCGTGTTCCATCCCCATTCAATATCGCTCCTTACCCCAGTGCTTTATTCGGTGCAATACCGCCCGAATCACCACCCAAACATGCGCCAAAAGTGTCGGCAAAAGCCCAAAATGATGCCGCATTACCTCAAATCGGTTTCGCAAGCTCTGCTGGTGGCGTTTTTTGGAAAGGCCACCCATCAGGTAATCGGTGATGATACCGCCTGTATGAATATTCTCCTGACTCTTTTTTAGGATTTCGATACACCAGTCATAATCAGCGCAAAGTTCAGCAGCAGCCCGATACTCCGGTGAAAGCGAACGGCGCGGCACGAAAGACTGGTGCACCACAAGCATTCCACCGAGGTAATTTTTCCAATCCAAATGGCGGGGACACTGCCGGGTACTGAGTTCGCTCATGGTGCCGTGGGGGTTGCGGGCATCGTCCACGAGCATGGTTTCGCCATATAATACGCCTGTTTGTGGCGTAACCAAGGCGGCCATTTTTGCCAAGGTAACGGGCGCATGAAGCCAATCACCAGCGTTTAGGAACTGCACGAAATCACCGGTAGCCATGCGCAGGCCTTTGTTCATGGCATCGTAAAGCCCTTGGTCCGGTTCTGAAACCCAGCGCAGTTGGGGCATTTTTGCCGCGTAATCCTGGATGATTTTCAAAGAGTTATCCTTTGAGGCGCCGTCCACTACAATGTACTCGACGTGCGGGTAGGTTTGTTGGAATACGCTTTCCATGGTGCCGGGTAAAAGGGCTTCTCCGTTATACACCACAGTGATAATAGAGAAAGAAATTGCGTTAGAACCTGAAGATGGGGGCTTGGAATTTTGAATTGGCAAGGTGTCGAATTTGGTTGCTATGAACTTCCCGATCCCGATTTCTTCGGGATAAAACTTTCGGGAAGATTGCGGAAATGAACCACAAAAGTAGCAGCCTGTCGTTTCTTCGTGCTTTAAAATTGCACACAACCCGTCCTACGGCTTCAAGCCGTAAACGGGATACTACTTGATTATGCATAAACTCCTTTTCATCCTATACATACTGCTCATTCCGCAGTCTGCCTTTTCCCAAAAGATCAACAAATACTGGGTTGAGTTCCGCGACAAAAACAATTCACCTTACTGCACCTGCCGTCCGGCAGAATTTCTCTCCGCCCGCGCGCTTGAGCGGCGCGCACGCGCCAGCATCGAGGTGGTGGAGAATGATTTGCCCGTCAACCCCGACTATCTCAAACAATTGAAAACCAAGGGCGTGCAAATCCACAATGCCTCGCGCTGGCTTAATGCTGCGGCGATAATGGCGGACTCTGCTTCGGCTAAAAATCTTGAATCCTTGCCTTTTGTGCAATCCGTCCGTTACCTCGGCCCGCACCTGAAATACCGCAACCCGCCCAACCGCCCCGTTAAAAACCGCGCACCTTTAAAATCCGATCCCGCCATTCTGGGCGAGGACATCCCCATCTGGGGCTATGCCGGTCAGCAAAACCAATTGCTCGGTCTTCCGGTGCTTCAATTGGCGGGGCATCGCGGTGCAGGCATCTGGGTGGCAGTAATGGACGGAGGTTTCACCAATGCCGACACGATTCCGATGTTCGACAGTGTAGCTTTACAGGGGCGACTTATCCCCGGCTGGGATTTTGTGGAGCGCGACGCAGGGGTGTTTGAAGGGGCCCAACACGGCACTTCAGTGCTTTCTGTGATGGCTTCAAACCTGCCCCGATACTTCGTCGGTACCGCCCCAGATGCAACCTATTTTTTATTAAAAACGGAAGATACCGGGGGTGAATACCCCATCGAAGAGGCCAATTGGGTGTCCGGTGCCGAATGGGCCGACAGCATAGGCATAGACATCATCAACGCCTCACTGGGCTACACCAGTTTCAACGACAACAAACTGAGCCACACCTACCTTGATCTTGACGGACGAACGGCTATTGGTTCACGAGGTGCAACCATTGCGGCCACCAAAGGCATGATTATCTGCAACGCAGCCGGCAATGAAGGCGATGGAGAATGGCACTATATCGGTGTCCCGGCAGATGCACCGGGGTTGGTGGCAGTAGGGGCAGTGGTTACCCGCCAAAGCCTTGACGAAGTCGGGGGCAGGGCAAGAGCCAGTTTCAGTTCGTTTGGCCCAACACACGATGGCAGAATCAAACCAGACTTAGTGGCGCCGGGCGACCAGATTGTAGTGGCTGGCAATGTTGGCATCTCGCTCGGGCTTTCAAGCGGCACTTCCTTGGCATCGCCGATGTTGGCAGGCGCCTTGGCCTCGCTGTGGAGCGCGTTCCCTGAAAAACCCGCTGCTGAAATCCTGAACGCGGTTTTTGCTTCAGCCGACCAAGCCGAAAATCCTGACAACGAGCGCGGGTACGGCCTTCCTGAAATGACCCACGCGTGGATTGAACTGGGCGAATTGGTCGGCGGCAACGGCGGCATGTTTGGATTCAACCGGGCAGGGGGCGAACTGACCTTTACCTACGCTTTCAATTTTTTTAAGCCCGGAGATTCCGTAGAATTGCGAAACATTTTTGGAGAAAAAGTGGGGGGCACTGCGGCTAAAATTTCACCGAACGAGATCTCAACGCTGAAAGTCAACGGTTTAAGCAATTTGCCGGGAGGGTATTACCAAATCGTTTTGTCTAACAAGAATGGGGTGAAGCGATTGGGAGCAGGGGCATGGAAGTAGACGGAACACCCTGCGCAACCCCTTTACTCGCCTGCTCGTACTGGAAAATTCACACACTTTGTAAATGATCCGATTATGAAACGAAAAGATTTTTTGAGAGGCATTGGCCTCGCTGGCGTAGTAGGTGTTTTGCCTAATTTACCGGTACAAGCCAAATCCAACACCGCAAAAAAATTCACCGGCGACCCAGCTTGCGTGCTTATCCCTTCTGAGACCGCAGGGCCGTTCCCGCTAGATTTAACCGAAAACTCCTACTATTTCCGACAAGATGTGCGCGAAGACCGGACAGGGGTGCAGCTCAACTTGAAGTTGAAAATCCTCGGTCTGGACAATTGCGAGCCAATGCCCAATGTCAGAGTGAACATCTGGGCCTGTGACAAGGATGGCAACTATTCCGGTTATGGAAACCAATCCGGTTTGAAATACCTCCGGGGCTACCAGATAGCGGACGTGCACGGTGAAGTGAATTTTGTCACCATATTTCCCGG
>JANMME010000223.1:0-5406 GCA_031373015.1 Saprospiraceae bacterium | reverse complement strand
TGGACTTTAAAAAATTTACGCCCCATTTAATCGCTGTAGCTGTGCTGTTCGCCGTATCGGCTGTGTTTTTTGCGCCCAACTTTTTTGGCGGCAAAGCGCTCGCTCAGCCCGACAACGACAAAGCGCGGGGGATGCAAACTGAAATCCAGGACTATATAAAAAAAGGCGAAGACGCGCCGCTCTGGACCAATTCTGCCTTTGGCGGCATGCCAAGCTTCCAAATCTACACGCCCATCCACGGCAACCTCACCAAACCCCTGGTCAAGGCCACGTTTTTGTGGACGGATGCTACGAGCGTCTGGGCGCAGGTGCTGGCCGCGATGTTGTTCATGTACCTCCTGATAATCTCCTTGGGGGCCGATTGGCGGGTGGCCATCTTTGGCGCTACGGCGTACGGTATCAGCACCTATAATGTGGATATCCTCGAAGCCGGGCACTCTACCAAGATGGCAGCATTGGCCTTTGCGCCCGGCTTGTTGGCCGCTACCATTCGGCTTTTCAATGGGCGTTTGCTCGCTGGGGCAGGATTATTGGCCCTCCTCACGGCCATGCAGATTTACGTCAACCACGTTCAAATCACCTATTACACTTTGTTGATTGCGGGTATTTATGCTTATGCGCAATTGGTCGAAGCCGTTCGGCACAAAGTCCTTGGAAGTTGGCTCGCAGTAATGGGCATGGTGCTCTTTACATTTATTCTGATTTATTTCAGCCAAACCCCAAAGTCGATCCTTTCATCCGTTCTGCTTGATTCCAGCCAAACCCATTACACTTATTACATTTTGTTTCCTGCGGGGATTTTTGTTCTCTTACAATTGGTTTATGCCGCTCTGAACAAAACCCTCTGGAATTGGGTAAAACCGGTGGCTCTGTGGGTCTTAGCCCTAACCATTGGCTTTGCCTGCAACCTCTCCAAACTCTGGCCCACCTACGAATACGGCCAGGAAACCATCCGTGGAAAATCAGAGCTTAAGGCCAGCGCCGATAAAGGCGATGGTTTGAGCAAAGACTACCTGTTTGGCTGGAGCTATGGTGTGTGCGAGAGCATGACGCTCTTGGTGCCGCACTTTGCGGGCGGCGGTGCAGGGGAAGCTTACGACGATTCCAAACTTTTAAAAGCGATTTCGCGCCAAATGCCGCCAAACACCACAAGAGCGCAAATGCAATCTCAGATCGCTGGTTTGTTTTACGATGGCGATCAGCCTTTTGTTGGCACGGCCATTTACTATGGCGCCATTGTTTGCTTCCTCTTTTTTTTAGGGGCATTTTTGGTGGAAGGCCCCATAAAATGGTGGCTTTTGCTCAGCGGCATCTTTATGGTGACCTTGGCCTGGGGAAAAAACTTCTTTCTCAACGATTTGCTGTACGACTATCTGCCCATGTTCAACAAGTTCCGCGCCGTTTCTATGGCCTTAGGGCCGGGGCAATTGTGTGTGGCGGCCCTTGCAGCGATGGGGATTCAGCGATTGGCGGATGCAGATGTTTCTCTTGATAAGAAAAAACTTTCGCTTTGGGTGGGCTTGGGCGCTACGGTGTTGCTCTGCCTGGTGGGCATGTTTTGCGTGGATGGCGTGGGCCCCAACGATGAAGCCCTGGGCCAAAACGCTCAATTGATGGCTGCTTTAAAAGAAGACCGCGCCAGCATGCTTCGCAGCGATATGATTCGTTCCCTTGGTTTTGTTTTCGCGGCGGTGGCCTTGATTTACTTCTACCTGCGTGGAAGCCTGAAAGCCAGCCTCATGGTTGGCCTGGTGGCAACGCTTTCTCTGGCCGATACTTGGCTGGTGTGCCTGCGCTCTTTGCCCGCCAGCAAATACGAATCGAAACAAGCGGCCACAACCCCGCCCAGAGAGGAAGCGTTTGACAATCAAATCAAAGCCGACAAAGACCCGTATTACCGCGTGCTCGACCTTGCCCGCGGCGGCATTACCGGCAATGCGACCACTTCTTATTTCCACAAAAGCCTGAGTGGTTACCACGCCGCCAAATTGCAGCGTTTTCAGGAAGTGGTGGACAAATATCTTGGCAAAGACCTGGGCAAAAACCTCCACGTTGTGGGGATGATGAATGGGAAATACATCATCAATGATAAAGGACAGGTATTCCCCAACCCGGAAGCCTGCGGCAACGCCTGGTTTGTCCAGAGCTTCCAAACGGTGGCGAATGGCGATGACGAACTCAATGCGCTCGGTCCGCTCAACCCGAAGGATACGGCTGTGGTACAAGCATCCAATGCTACCAGCTTGCAGGGCCTGAATCTTCAACGCGACAGCAACGACTACATCAAACTCACCAAATACCACCCAGATCGCATGGAGTACGAGTACTCCGCTAAAACGGAACAACTGGCTGTTTTCTCCGAGATGTATTACCCGCCTGCAAAAGGCTGGAAATGTTACCTCAACGGTCAACCAGCGCCGGATTTCATCAAGGTGGACTACCTGCTCCGCGGCATGCGTTTGCCTGCTGGGGAGAAGCAAAAACTTGAAATGCGTTTCGAGCCGCGGTCTTTTTATCTGGGAGAGAAAGTCGCGTATGTGGCATCGGGTTTAACGCTACTGCTTTGTTTGGTGGCCTTGTTTTTCTGGTATCGGAAGGGCTTGCCTATTGAAGAAGCGGCTCATTTGAGCGATGTGGAAGAGAAGGTGGAGAAGCCAGTGAAGGCGGCTGCGGCGCCTAAGGCATCGGGCAAAAAGAAAGGATAAGGATTATCTTTTGATATTGATTGGCGGGCGCTTCCGGGGTACGGGAGCGCCCGTTTTTGTACCGGCAGATTTAGCCGCAGGGTTTGTAGCGGCGGCTTTAGCCGCAGGTTTGTAGCGGCGGCTTTAGCCGCAGGTTTGTAGCGGCGGCTTTAGCCGCAGGTTTGTAGCGGCGGCTTTAGCCGCAGGAAGGAATAGTGCAAGATTTGTGCCTTTTTTGCGCGGTTTCCTGCGGCTAAAGCCGCCGGTACAGCTACTTCCGCAAAATCTTTTCCATCTTAAAATGAGGAATCCCAACCTCCTCAAACTGATCTCCTACTTTTTGGTAATCCAATCGGAGATAAAACGGCACGGCGGTCTCCCGGGCATGCAATGTTATCTTTTTAAAATTCAATGATTGGGCCTTTTCCTCTGAGGCGGCCACCAGGGCCGCCCCTACGCCCCTACCCTGTTGGTCGGGTGCAACGGCCACTTGGCGCATTTTCACTTCTTGTTCATTCAAAGGTGACAGGAGGAGGATGCCCACCATTTTACCTGGCGCATCAAAAGCCGCCAGATGAATATCCGACCATTCTGCGGCCAGTTGTTCCAGCGTATATTCTAAACCCAATGGTTTGCGGAGCACCTCGTAGCGCAAGGCTACGGACTCGTCGTATTCCGGGGTGGCGAACTCAATTTGATGGATGTTGGGCATTGGGCATTGGACGTTGGACGTAGGACGTTGGACATTGGATGTTGGACAAATGACTTAAAACATTGAAAACCAATACCAAGGGAAACGCAGTCCAATATCCAATGTCCATCGTCCAACGTCCAATGTCCTACTGCTTTAGCAATTCGGACAAAATATCCTGATTTTCTACAAGCGCAGGGCAATGTGTTTTTAGCGCTAATACAAGTGCCGTGCTGTCAGCAGGCTTAATGCCCAATTTAGCGGCACAAGTGCGCGCTTTTTCAAATTCCTCAGCAATATTTCTAAAAGCCAGGCTGTCGGAACCCGATTCCGCCTGTTTGTTGAGGGCCAACAATTGGGTTGTGCAGCCACAAAGCGATTTGGCTAATTTGTCCCCGCGAGATTCAGGAGGCGCAGGGGCTTCACAAGAGGAACAAGCAATTGCAAGCAAAAAAAGGAGATATCGCATGCGGTCGTTGGTGATAAGATGGAACACGGATAAGACACGGATTTGCACAGATAACTTCATCGAAAAATCCGTGTCTCATACGTGTCATCCGTGTTCCATACGTTTAATTCTATTATCGTAGATCACTATCATAAATCCCTACCCCTTCTTCTGTTTCTTAAAATCCCCATTTTTCCAGGCTTTGAAAAACTGTCCCCAAGCCAAGGGGCTAAAAATATTCATGGGCGGTGTTTGGCCGATGTAATAATA
This sequence comes from Saprospiraceae bacterium, assembly GCA_031373015.1. GTDB lineage: Bacteria > Bacteroidota > Bacteroidia > Chitinophagales > Saprospiraceae > M3007. The sequence goes on along the minus strand of JANMME010000223.1, from coordinate 1,313 downwards.
TTCACAAGCTTGTTTGCGCAGGTAAAAATTGGCACTTTCCCGGCCTCCATAAGGCACAATGTCGGGGTTTTTTCGGGCCTCGGCGAGGTATTCGTTGGCAAGATTTTCGGTGGCCCGACGCTGAAGTTCGGGGGTCACATCCATTCTCAGAAACTCAATTTTAAAGTGCTCTTTTGAAGGCCAGGGGAAGATAACGGCCTCGGGCAGGAGAATGGTATCCTGGCTCATCAGTTGCACAATAGCGTAGCGATCTTGCGTGAGCGTATCGGGAATGGTGATCGTAACCGGTTCTAAACCAATGCAATTGAACCGAACTTTTTCACCTTTTTCCACCACGATGGTAAAAAAGCCGCGATAGTCGGCGTAGGTACCGCGGCGTTTTTGGGGCACAGAAACGGTGGCATAAGGTACCGGCACCAGCCGCCCGTCGGCTTCCGTCATGATAAGGCCAGAAAACTGGATGAGCGGGGGTTCGGTTTGCGCGTTGGCGCGTGCGAAAAGGGTGCAGAGAAAGATGAGTGCGAGTAGTTTTTTCATGTCGTGAGCAAAGGTACGGCAGCAAAACGTTTGTCAGTGTCGTTTCGTCCAATGTGTAAAGTGGAGCTTAACCGATTTTTAACAAGTTCATTCAATTACCTTTGCGCCGTTTACCGTTTCTGTGTACAAAAACATACTCTCATCAATGTTCAAAAAAACACCAATTTTTCTCTTCGCGCTTTTGTTGAGCGCAACCCTCAGCGCTCAAACCGCTCCGAAATACGGCCACATGAACCTCGGAAACCTCCTCGAACTTTTGCCTGACACCAAAAAGGCCAATGAGGACTTAAAGGTTTTTGCCGACAAGCTTGGCGCCAAGGATGACTCCCTAGGCCGCGCCCTACAAGTCGCTGCCGAATCGCTCCAAAAGGAATATGACGCAGGAAATCTGACCCCCTTGCAAGCCCAGCAGCGGCAAGCCGAACTGCAAAAGCAGCAGGAGTTTTTGCAAAAATTTGAGCAAGATGCCAACCAAATGGTCACTGCCAAACGCGAAGAACTCCTCAAGCCTATTCTCACCAAGGTGGACGAAGCCATCAAAGCTGTCGCCAAAGAAAATGGATACGCCATGGTTTTTGATACCAGCACCGGCGCCATGCTTTTCGCTACTGACACCGACGACGTGACGGAGCTGGTGAAAAAGAAGTTGGGGCTTTAACTAAGGATCTGTTTTAATTACTCTTTCGGAGATAAAAACAGGGTTTGAGTGGGCAGATGGAACACGGATGACACGGATGAGACACGGATTTAATCTATCCCGTGAAAATCCGTGTCTC
>JANMME010000204.1:0-7254 GCA_031373015.1 Saprospiraceae bacterium | reverse complement strand
CAGGAACAGGAAGCCGATCGCACAGATGGCCAGAAAGACGCGCGAGGGATTCCAGAATCGAAGCGCTTGATCGGGAATCTCCTCGTAGGGAACGAACGAGTCGTGGCTCCGAAGAAAGCCGCGCTCGCTGTATCGAACCCCGTTTGGAAGCAGTTCGGCTTCGATCCGCAGGAGCCCCCGCCTTTGGACGATTGTCTCGTTCATGCCATCTGGCTTCAGGTGGGCAAATTCTGGTGAAGCAGGTTCTTGCGAGCCATGGCCGCTATAATAGATCAGGCAAACGTCCTCCGGCCCCATACGGGTGTCTGCCAAAGCCTGAAAGCTGGCGATCAAGTTGGCGCGGGTAGGAGACAAGATAGATCTAAGTTCTGGGTCAGTTTTTTGACCGGCCTTTATCGCTGCATCATCTGAGGAATGTGGTGCGAGCAGGTAGCGGGGATTCCAGATGAATGGATCAGTTTTCCGCGTGCAGTGCCTCTGGAAAAATTGGCCAACGGCCAGGGCATCGTTTACACAGCCAAAAAGCGGGCTGGAAGGGTAGTTGTTGATGCCAATGAGGAGGGCATGGATGGATTTGGGCATTTGGTGATATTTAGTTTTGGATGGGTTATATAAGCAGCGCGGCTAATCGCAGGCTGCCACTTGAAAACGAGTGCAATGATAGCGTTTTATATTGAATCTGGTATCTTTTTCCTTCTAAAAAGAAAGTAATTTCTTATCCAATGGATATTATGCAGCAAATTTATAAATTATCTTTAACACCCAAACTTACCGCGCCTTCCACACCACCTCCTCCGCCCCCAATTCCTTCGCCAAATACCGCGCCAGCATAAAGAAATAATCCGAGAGTCGGTTTAAGTATTGCAGTGCCAAATCATCCACGGGTTCGCCCGACTGGGCGAGGGCGACGGTCAGGCGCTCAGCGCGGCGACATACGGTTCGGCATACATGGCAAACAGAAACCGTTGGATTTCCACCAGGAAGAATAAAATGTTTGAGCGGTGGCAATTGCTCGTCCATCGCATCCATTTCATTTTCCAATAGTTTGATGTCTTCCGGTAAAAGATCGGGTGTGGGCGGGTGCTTGGCAGGATCGGACGCAAGGTGAGCGCCCAGTGTGAAAAGTCGGTGCTGGGTATGCGCTAGGATGCTCCTAATATGTTGATTTTCAACCGAATCGCGCAGAAGACCAATGAACGAATTGAGCTCGTCCACGGTGCCATAAGCATCTACCCGCAGGTCACTTTTGGGCACGCGCCGTCCGCCAAAAAGAGCGGTTTCGCCCTTGTCTCCCGTTTTGGTGTAGATTCTGAAGGCCATATTTATGGAGTGATTGGGTGATGAAGCGATAAAGTGATCGATCACTAGTTGTTGTAAAAAGATGATAAAAGACCACTAGTGCCGCGTCCGGCAAATAATTCATGACTGTGGCGGCCAAATTCACACCTTATTTTCCGGACGCGGCACTGGGCAGGACCCAATCACTTTATCGCGCTATTGTTTCATCACATTATTGTTTCACAAACTCATATGCCCCCTTCTTTGCGCCCCATACCTGTTCGCCTTTTTCGTTGAAACCCTGGTCCCAACTACGTAGTACGTTTTTAGTAATGGTAGCTTTCGAAGAGGCGTATTTGGCGCCACGAAGCGTGCTTTCGCAACCGATGCCCTGAGTGGCCCCGGCATACGAGCCATCCTTTTGTTTTTTTAAAAAAACGGTGCAACCCTCGCGCAAACTCAGATCGGTGGGTTTTAAAAGGTCAAACGCCTCGGGTGTTTTGTATTTACCGGCCCAATTGGCTTGATCCGGCAAGGTGTACACGATACTTTTATAACCATCTGCACCATCGGATTCTACTTTGTAAACCCGTTGACGATACGGTTTGGACTCCGCCGATGCGACGGCTTGTTCCACATACAACCAGTGGTTGGCCTTGTCTTGCATCCAAATCGGGCGGATATGCAGGCGGATATCGTAAAAATCGGAATCGCGCTGACTTTGAACTTGACTGCTAAAGTCGCCAACCATAAAGCTCACGAGCAGCTCCAAGTCATGCTTAGAGCTGCCTTGAGCAAGGCGTGGCGGGTCGCACTCCAACAGTGTTGTGCCAGCCAGCACGACCCCTAAAAAGAATAATGATTTCCGGGTAATCATTGTTTCCCCGTCGTGCTAGTAGGTTCAGTCGTTTCCATACCAGGTGGCGGTGCAGGTTTTTTACCCTCGCCTTTGCTCAAACCTTGGCTCATGCAAGAGCTGCAGACAACCTTTTCACCATGAAGCGCCTTCCAGGTAAGGGGCGCCCATTCTTGTAGCGGTTTGCGCATCTCCTCCTTCTTGGTGCGTCCTTGTGCCAATTGAAAGCGTTCAAGCAGGGCTTCTCTGAGCTTGGGCTTAACGATATAAATTACCGCACCCATTTTCTCGTCCGTAGTGAACGGAATGAGTTCGAGGCAAGTAGTGGCGTGCTGTAACGCCTCAACACCATCCACAACAGCACTGAATTCTAACAAGTCTTTGATGGCTTTTTGATCGCCGCTTTGCGCCAGGTCTATTTTTTCCATGTATTTGAAAGCGGCCCAATCGGCGGTTTTGAGCACTTCGCTGGAAATGTCAATGTCCATTTTTTTGCCCTGCTGGGCAAGGAGCATAAGTGGGGAAAAGAATGCAGTAAATGCTGCTATTAGGAGAGTACTTCTCATGGGAAAAAGATTTAGGTTAAAAAAAGAGGGGCAAAGATACATCGGTGTGTTTTGCAAATGGGATTAGAGAATGGTTAAACAATGCCAAACGAAAAACCTCTGGGGTGGTGCAAAGGGAGAATAACTGCAACTTCTTCTTTGAAAATCAATTTTTGTTGCAAAGGCTTTGCCTACTTTTGTGCCGCTTTTACGCAAGACTGCTTGCGGTAATAACCACTAAACACTTATCACTTACCACTTAATTCATGGGACGCGCGTTTGAATTCCGCAAAGAGAGAAAATTTAAGCGTTGGGCCGGCATGGCCAAAACCTTCACCCGTATCGGGCGAGAAATTGCACTGGCTGTAAAGACGGGAGGGCCAAATCCTGAATACAACTCCCGGCTTCGAGGGGCCATCCAGAATGCCAAAACGGCCAATATGCCCAAGGCAAACGTTGAAAGCGCCATCAAAAAAGCCTCTGGCAAAGAAGCCGAGAACTTCCAAGAAATCATCTACGAAGGCAAAGGCCCCAGCGGGGTGGCTGTGCTCGTGGAAACTGCTACCGACAACCCAACGCGCACCGTTGCCAATGTGCGGATGTACTTCGACCGTTGTGGCGGGGCATTGGGAACCTCTGGTAGCGTCGCATTCCTTTTTGACCATAAAGGCGTGTTCAAAGCAAAGGCAGAAGGCCATGATTGGGATGAACTTGAGCTTGAACTGATCGACGCAGGATTAGAAGAACTTAAGCGTGAAGAAGACGAAATCGTGCTGCTTTGTGGTTTTACGGACTTTGGTACACTTCAAAAAGCCCTTGAAGACCGTAATATTGAAACCACCAGCGCAGCGCTGGAATACATTCCCAATACTACCAAAAAACTCGACGACGCAGAGGTGGAAGCCTTGGTAAAACTTATTGACAGGCTTGAAGAAGACGACGACGTGCTCAATGTGTACCACACGATGGATATGTCGGAGTAACGCTTACTACCTGTCTATAATGCATGGGCATTATGCTCGAGGGGGAGAGAGACCGCAGTCTCCTGTTCCTCCATTTTACCCTCCTTTGAGGTGGGGGCAGAACTCGTTAACAACCCATTGAGCATCAAGTTAAATCGAATGCATTGATTTTCAATAAATTTGTTTACCTTTGCCCCGTTCTTCGGAACAATTACTTTTCATTTTTTCAATTTTTTTAGTATGCAATCTGGAACTATCAAGTTCTTCAACGAAACCAAAGGTTTCGGTTTCGTAGTCGACACAAACTCAGGCGAAGAAATCTTCGTCCACGTCAGCGGTTTGGTTGACAAAGTTCGCGAAGGTGATTCTGTCACATTCGAAACTCAACAAGGCAAAAAAGGCTTGAACGCTGTCAATGTCCAACTCGCATAAGCGATTTAAGCATCTTGACGATACGATTCAAAGACTCCGACGGGCAACCGTCGGAGTTTTTTTATTTTATTGGTTGGCCAACCTCAATGCCCTTGCATCACCATGAACGGTTGCCGCAACACTTTCCCGTCCAGCAGCGAAACATTCAGGAAATACATGCCATTTGGCAAATCGTGCACATCCAGCGTCGGTTGCTTTAGCGGGCCTGTTTCTTCCCGTATTACCTGTCCCTTGCCATTGATTATCTGCAACAGAGAAACCTTTTCTAAATCGGTATTCAATGTAAACCTCAACACTTCGCGAACGGGGTTGGGGAAAATGGACAGATGGAGATCGGTCGCTTCAACCTTACGGCCACGGTCATTAATTGTCGGCCCTTGGCCATTGCCCGCATTCTGATACCACAAACCGCGCCCGGATTGGGATGGGATAAAAGAGTAATAACCCCAACCGGGATCGGTGTTCCAGCCGGCCAGCATTTTGGGGCCGTCGCGGCCGATGTAGGAGACGTAGGTATTGTCGCCCGCGCCATCGTTAACAGATTCCAGGGTTTCGCCACTATCAGTACTGAGGTATATGCCCTGGCTTCCGGTGCCAATATACAACTGTTCGTCTTGCACATAGAGGGCCGTGACGGCGGTGGTGTTGTGCAGGTCGTTTTCGACGTAGGCCCAGGTCTGCCCATTATCGGTGGATTTCATCAAGCCATTTTGCATCCCGGCAAAGAGCGTAGAGCCGGCTTTCTCCATACAGTATCCATAGTATTCGCTGCATGCCTGAGTCCAACTGTTCCCGCCGTTCGAGGAAGTATAGATGCCTCCGTAGAAAAAGAGGGCCACCAATTTATTCCCGGCCCGGAGAATTTCATAAGGGCTTCGGAATGAAGGGATTCCGTTGTTGATGGCAGTCCAGGTTTGTCCCTGATCCGTGGATTTGAAAAGACCTTCATAACGCACCCCGGCATAAACGGTATTCCCGTCATCGAAAAAACAGAGGCCACTGCCGTCATGGGTTCGGGCCCAGGTATTGCCGTTGTTGGTGGAGCGGTAAATGCCTTGTGTTCCTCCATTGCCGTCATAACCGTCAATGCCGGCCAACAGTGTATTGCCCTTTTTAAGGATATCCGAGCCCCTGTCGCCGCCGTTGTTGACCCCCGCTCCAAGCACCTTGGTCCAGCTCAGGTTGGCCGGGTTGCTGCCCGTGCCGCGATAAATGCCATGCCATTGGGTGACGAGGAATTTGGTATTGCCCGTGGAAAGGTAATCGTACATCACATCATAGTCCGGGACCTGTATCTGCGCCGCCGTTTGTGCCCAAGTTGCTCCATTGTTGGTGGACAACCAAGTGCCTGTGCCACCTCCATAGTAGTCAGCAGCGACGAACTTTGTGCCTTCGCCGTCAAAGGGAAACACACCATAAGGCAGGTCGCTGATTGTCCAGTTGTTGCCATCGGTGGAGGTGTATAAACCGTAATCACTGTCGGAATACCCTTCGACATATATCCTGTCGGATCCAAAGGCATAAATGTGACCTAGGTATTGAAACAAGCTGTTATCCACCGGATACCAGTTCTCCCCCAGGTCGGTGGATTTGTACAGGGCGCCTGGCGACCCGTTGACTTGGTAAGAGCCTATCAATAAGGTGCCATTGATGTAGCCCGCTGAAGTCCAATAGGCTTCGTAACCGGTTTGCCCGCAGGGCAAGGGGTTGCTCCCGCCGCTCACATTTAGCGCCGTCCAGTTTACGTTGTCGGTACTGCGGTAAACATACGCAGGCAACAATGGATAATTAAATTGATTAATAAAGCCGACCACGAGAATTTTCCCTGCGGGTGTTTGCTGGATATCTCCGAAGTAAGTAGAACCTGGGCCACCATCAGGAAACAAACCAGTGTTGGTAAAGGTCGCTCCCTGGTCGTTAGACACGTAAAACCCGTGACCTTCCAACACGAATATGTCGTTTCCATCAACTAAAAATGAAGTAATGAAAGAGAATTCGTCCTGGCCACTTTCCTGAAAAGTGGCGCCCCCGTCCGTGGAATAGAAAAAATCGTATCCATTTTCGGCTTCATCCCAGGCGATATAGCACACGGTATTGCCCGAGGCGTGCACCTTCTCCGGGTATATGCCGGCGACTGGCGCAACGATCTCCGTCCATGAGCCGCCGTTGTTCGTGCTTTTATGAATCCCTGCTTCTGTCACAGCATAGAGGTTATTGCCGTCGATATCCATCTCGAAGGTGCTAAGCGTGTGGGCTGGAATAGGGATGTTGGAAATTTGTGTCCATTGGGCGGATAGGGTGGAAAGCCACAAGGTGGCGAAGACTGTAAACAAGCGTTTCATAAGTAAAAAATTGAATGGTGAGTGTTGGGTGAAAATTGATGGTGCAAAGGTTCGGTGTCCTGCGGTCGGGCTGCAATACCGCAAACATGGGATGCGGCAACACACTACTGGGCATCTTTTTCGAGTGCCCAGACTTTCCAAGTTTTTAAAACTTGGAAAGTCTATCTCCGCGAAAAACGCCCAGTAATGTGTTTAACGCCATGCCCTGTTTATAAAATTGAAATGCGGGACTGAAAGTCTCTTTTATTCATAATATTCATACGCATCTATAATATCCAAGTAAACGCCATCAAATGCTGCATCTATAATCTTTTTCAGGTAGGAACTATCATTGCCAAAAATGATACTCTGCCATTCTTTATTCCAATATTTTACTTTATAATTACCCGCCCAATCGGGATTTTCCGAGTCCATCCAGGAGGGTCTATCGTTGTCCCAGCTGGTTTGCCAATAATATCGGTAGTTTTCGGCCTCGCCAATGGACATATAGGATAGTATTAAGCGCGTCCCTCCGTTTGCCTTATTTTTTAATTGGTTTATTTCAGATGGTGTAAATGCCGTGCCATCGTTGAAAAATAAATCCATTATGAGTAAATCATAATTGGTCGAAGTAATGGCCTGGATAAAATCTGACCTTGTAACAAAATTTTGAAGATTTAACAAATACAAATAATTTTTGACTTGCGACAAAACTATAATACTGTCGCTATTTTCTTCATGAACAGACAACGGATAGTTGGGGATATTATCCAGCTCCCGGTGGTCGGCAGCAAAAGAAACATAACCTGCATTTTTGTTCCGAGTATATGAATCGTTTATCTTATTAGGAGTCGAGCAAT
>JANMME010000188.1:0-8816 GCA_031373015.1 Saprospiraceae bacterium | reverse complement strand
GGTCAAATGGCGCGACTACCGAGGATGTTTCCAACATCCTTGCCGGCAACTACACGCTTACGGTTACTGGAAGCAACGGCTGTACCAAAACCGTCAATGTTGATGTGGGAAATACCAACCCAAGTTTCAATCTCACCGCTAACATTGTCAACAACACTTCCTGCAACGGTGGAAACGGCAGTATTAATTTAATTGTAACCCCAGCCAACAACTACACTTACGACTGGTCGAACGGTGCTACTACTGAAGACCTTTTCAATTTAACCTCTGGGAGTTATTCTGTCACAGTCAGTGCCGGTGGTTCCTGTACGAACGAAGGCTCTTTCACGGTGAATGACGTCTTGAATTTGCCCTCTGTCTCTGCTGTGCCAACCTCAAGCACCTGCGATTTGAGCAATGGTAGTATCAATGCCAGCGTATCAGGCGGCGCTCCGCCGTACACCTTCCTTTGGTCAAATGGCGCGACTACCGAGGATGTTTCCAACATCCTTGCCGGCAACTACACGCTTACAGTTACTGGAAGCAACGGCTGTACCAAAACCGTCAGTGTTGATGTGGGAAATACCAACCCAAGTTTCAATCTCACCGCTAACATAGTCAACAACACTTCCTGCAACGGCGGAAACGGCAGTATAAATTTAAGCGTTACCCCGGCTAACAACTACACATACAACTGGTCGAACGGTGCTACCACCGAAGACATTTTTAATTTACCTACAGGTAATTATTCGGTTACGGTCAGTGCTGGAGGTTCTTGTACGAATGACGCATCTTTCACAGTTAATGGCGGTCCAAACTTACCTACTCCCAGTGCCATTCCGACTCCCAGCACCTGCGGGCTGGACAATGGCAGCATTAATACAAGCGTAACAGGAGGTGCCATGCCCTACAACTTCCAATGGTCAAACGGAGCCACTACAGAAGACCTTTTTAACATTCATGCGGGAAACTATGTACTCACGGTAACAGATGCGAATGGCTGTACTGGTAGTGTGAGTGTTGATGTTGCCAATCTAAATGCAAACTTTAGCCTTAGTGCAAACATTGTTAGCAACACCTCATGCACTGGTGGCAATGGGAGCATTAACTTGATGGTTACTCCTTCCGGGAACTATATGTACAACTGGTCAAATGGCAGCACTTTGGAAGACCTTTCTGATCTTCCTGCTGGCAACTATAGTGTGACTGTCAGCGAGAATGCTTGTTCGGAGCAAGCCACTTTTGTGGTGAATAATGCTGCGAATCTGCCCAATCCCACGGCGGTTCCGACCCCGACCTCCTGCAATATGAACAATGGAAGTATTGATGCAAGTGTCACAGGAGGCATTTCTCCATACACTTACTTATGGTCCAATGGTGCAACCACAGAAGACTTGACCAACCTGCCAAACGGAAGCTATGTACTAACCGTGACAGGAGCAAACAGTTGCACGAACACCGCCAGCGCAAACGTGACGAGCAGCAATCCACCCTTAACCGCTTCCATTCAGGCTTTCACCAATGTAAGTTGCTATGGCGGCAGCAATGGCACGGCCACGGCTTTGGGCGTTGGCGGAAATGGAGTATTTTCCTATCAATGGAGTAATGGCGCGACAACCGCAAGCATTACTAATTTAATGGTTGGCACCTACGTCGTAACCGTGACCGATGGGGCAAATTGCACAGCTACTGCATTAGTTAATATTTCGCAGCCCGCCCCACTTCTTCCAAATGCCTCCGCAACAGGAGAAACCGCCTTCGATGCCAACGACGGGACGGCCACTGCTAATCCTTCTGGCGGCACGGCTGGCTATACCTACAATTGGAGTAACGGTAGTACGGCTCAGACTATTACAAATCTATCACCGGGCAGTTATACCGTCAGTGTTTCGGATACCAAGGGTTGCATAACAGTGCAAACAGTGACTGTCAATGCTTTTGGATGTAGCCTTATGGCTTCGGCATCCTCCACCAATGTATCCTGTTTTGGAAACAACGATGGTTTAGCTTCCGTGAGCCTGACTGGGGCGGCCAATCCAGTTACCTACACTTGGTCAAACGGCGCAACAACACAAAGTGTCAATAATTTAGCACCGGGATTTTACACGGTTAATGTCTTGGATGGCAATAATTGTCCAGCCATGCTTAGTCTGGTCATCAGTGAGCCGTCTCTTCTTTTAGCGAATGCTTCTGCGACAGATGTGAGCGCTAATGGTGCCCACGATGGTACTGCAACAGCCGCCCCGACGGGTGGCAATCCCGGCTACCAATACATTTGGAGCACCGGAAGTACAACCCAATCCATCACAAACCTCGCGCCAGGTAGTTACACCGTCAGTGTAACCGATGCAATGGAGTGCACCGCTGTCCAAACAGTGGTAGTAAACGAATTTGGTTGCAGTCTAATGGCTTCAATAACTTCTATAAACTTGTCCTGTCATGGTGCAAATAATGGCAGTGCAACGGTGAACACTACAGGGGAAACAAATCCAGTCACTTACACCTGGTCGAATGGAGCAACTACCCAAACCGTAAATGGTTTAATGTCTGGAATGTACACTGTTAGCGTGGTAGACGGCAACAACTGCAACGTAGTACTTAACGTTATCATTGTTGAGCCACCGGTACTTTTGGCAAATGTCACTGCCACTGCCGTAACAGATTATGGCGCCAGCGATGGTACGGCAAAAGCCAATCCTTCTGGAGGCACTCCAGGATACAACTATTTATGGAGTAACGGAGCAACTACCCAGAACATTACGGGGCTTTTGCCTGGTGCGTATACTGTGGTTGTAACCGATGCTAACGGATGTACAAAGAAGCAAACAGCCTATGTATCAGCATTCAACTGTTCCCTTTCTGCCATTATCTCACGCACCCATGTACGATGTTTTGGAGGAACGGATGGCGAGGCGAATATTGAAATGCAGGGCGGCACTTCGCCCTATACATATCTATGGAGCAATGACGAAACAACACAAAGCATTGATCAATTATCTGCAGGGCTCTACGGCGTAACTGCTGCTGATGCTGCTGGCTGCTTTAGTTTCATCACTTTTAATATAAATCAGCCAACGGTGTTGGAGGCAACCATAATAAATATTGAAAATGTGCTTTGTCCACAAGACATGACAGGGTCGGCAGGAATAGTGGCTTCGGGTGGTGTTTCACCCTATAATTATTATTGGCCTGGAGGTAGCCCTGAAAACCTTGGCGTTGGGTCTTATATTGTCACTGTTACTGATGCCAACGCTTGTACCAGGACAGCCTCATTTAGCATCATTGCAACAGACAACCTGCCCCCTACGATCACTTGCCCTCCTGATTTTCATGTATGTGGTGCAGGCATCGTTGATTATCCAAAGGCATTTGCTCAAGACAATTGTGGCCTCTCGGCATCGCCTGTAGTCATAAGCGGTCCGGCAAGTGGTTCATTCATGGAAGAGGGCTTGAACCTCATCGTTTTTCAAGCAAGCGATGTTACTGGCAATACGACTACTTGTTCGTTTTCTATCGTGGTGTATCAAGCCCCACAAATACATGTAGATTCTATCGCCCATGATGTGAATGGCCAAGGCGTGGGGCTAATTTCGATCACGCCTGTTGGAAGTGGTGGCTACTCCTTTTCATGGACCAAAGACGGTCAGCTCTACGCAATCACAGAAGATCTGACAGGGTTAAAGGCCGGGCTGTATACGATCATGCTAATTGATTCAAATGGCTGCACTACGACCCTTGCTCCGATTGTGATTTCAAATTATGTAGGCACGAATGAACCCGAGCAAAATGGTTGGGTCAGGCTCAAACCGAATCCAGCCCAATCTTACATTCAACTGGAAATCTTTGGTTTGGAGGTAATTTCTGCCACCATTCTTGATATGCGTGGCGGCTTGGTCAGTTCTATTCTGACTTCTAATCTTTTAAACAAAATAGAAATTCAGCAATTGCCCGCAGCAACGTATTGTTTGAAAATAACAACCATTAATGGGCGAGTTTTAAGTTTGAAATTTGTAAAATCATGAAAATGTGAGGGCATCGGAACTGTAGTTATCCTAATCGAATTAGTTTAGCCGCCACTGATACTTTACAATCAAACCGACAAACTAATCACACGATGGATAAGATAAAAAAGTACGAAAAAGCCATTCTGGATATCCTTCAGGAATATGTGCGGATCAAATACGCTAATATCGTGGGCGGCAATCAACTGATCGCCGACAAAGAACAACACCGATACCAGATTGTAACCCTGGGCTGGGAAGGGGACCGGTACGTCCATGATTGCCCCTTGCACTTTGACATCATTGATGGCAAAGTGTGGGTGCAACAAAATATGACCGAATGGGAGGTCGGCGAAATGCTAGAAGCGCGGGGTGTACCTAAGACAGATATTGTGGCTGGTTTTTTGCCACCCGAACTCAGGGAATACGCGCAATATTCTTATGCTTAAATGCTGTCTTCCTGGGTCAAAAGACTACAAGCGCGGTGGCTAGGTCAGCAAGACCTTAGAAAGAGTAAAGGAAACACCACGCAACGCAGAATTGGAACGCTTGTGACAATTTGAAATTGAAAAAAGTCCAAAACTTCCTATTTTTGCCAACAAACAAGGGAAAGACCCTCTATCGCATTCATCGTGCAACCAACTATCTCTCACACAGAATTTAGCAATTACCTATTCTGGGACGTTGATCGAACCAAAATAGATTTTGATAAACGCAAAGCATGGGTCATTGACCGTGTGCTGTCGCACGGAATGTTGTCCGATTGGGAAAAGATTAAGACATTCTATGGCAAAGAAACGATTCAAACAGTAGCCATGCAATTGCGTTATCTAGACAAACGGACTCTGCATTTCTGTGCTGCTTATTTTGACGTACCGATTGAAGCATTCAGATGTTATACTTACGAACTATCGAACCCCGGACACTGGAACTATTAAAATCTGTACTTCAGGAGCCGCTTTTGAAGAACAATTTTCTCGTCGGGGGAACATCGCTTGCGCTGCAAATGGGTCATCGTTTTTCCGTTGACTTAGATTTGTTCACGCACCAGCCTTTTGAAGCAGCGCCGTTGCTCGAAGCATTGCGGGCAAATTTTAAGGTGCAGCCCCTGACTGTCACCAATACTATATTTATCGTGGTCGTGGAAGATATCAAAGTAGACTGTGTGCACTTCAAGTATCCTTTTTCTTTTCCGATCTTGGTTGAGGAGGGTGTGAGAATGGCTGATGGCCGCGACATTGCCCCAATGAAATTGGATGCTGTGACCAAAAGAAGAAGCAAAAAAGACTTTTATGATATGTACTACTTGTTTGAGCGTTTCGCACCGCATCAGATTTTGGAATGGTACGACAAGATGTTTCAGCACTCCACTAGTTTGCATGTCATTCGAAGCCTGACTTATTTTGAGGACGCCGAGGAAACGGAAGACCCTATCGTTTTTGATAAAAAGGTAACCTGGCCAGTAGTCAAAAAGCGGATGGTTCAGGTTGTTAGGGATAATTTCTAGGCCTTCCTTTGCCTACCTTCGCCCCGTGTTTACCCTCATCAAAAATCTATCCCTGTTCCTGCTCGCCAGCTGCTCCGTCCTGGCCTGCAACCGACACATCAACCACCCACCTAAAATGGCGCATTTCAGCATTCCGTTCGAGACGAACGACAACCAGACGCTTACTTACCACGAAGCCATCGCTTGTTACGAGAAAATGGCCGCGGCCTATCCAGGATCTTTCAAATTGACAAAAGTCGGCAGCACCGACAGCGGCGAACCGCTTCATGTAGCGGTATTGAACACGAGCGGGGAATTCGATCCCGAAAAAATCCGCCAATCGGGCAAGCGCATCTTGTTGATCAACAACGGAATACACCCTGGAGAGCCCGAAGGGATTGACGCCACCATTCTGCTGCTGCGCGATTATTTGGAAAAACCTGAATTGCAAAAAGCACTGGAACATCTGGTTATCGTCATCATCCCGGTGTACAACGTGGATGGCTGCTTGAACCGGGGATCTTATTCCCGCGCCAATCAAGACGGCCCCGAAGCGTACGGTTTTCGGGGAAATGCCCGCAACTACGACCTGAACCGCGATTTCATCAAATGCGATTCGCGCAACGCCCGCACGTTCAACCAGATTTTCACCACTTGGCTGCCCGATATTTTTGTGGACAACCACACGAGCAATGGCGCGGACTATCAGTACACGATGACGCTCATTGCCACCCAACACAACAAGTTGGAGGAGCCCCTCGGCCAGTTTTTGGAAAAAACCATGCTGCCCGAGCTCTACGCCGACATGAAAAGCCGCAAATGGGAAATGATTCCCTACGTGGATTCGCCCAAGGAAACGCCCGACTCGGGCATCGTGGGTTTTTGTGACTATGGGCGATATTCCACAGGATATGCCGCTTTGTGGAACACCATTGGGTTCATGCCGGAGACCCACATGCTCAAACCATTCAAAGACCGCGTTTGGAGCACTTATCATTTTATGGACGTGGTAGTGCAGTTTATGTCGCGCCACATTCCCGAAATCCGGGACGCACGGGCCAAGGCTTGGGAAAACACGCGCAGCAAGCAGGATTTTGCGCTGGATTACGCGATGGATCAAAAGAAGCACGACGACATCACCTTCAAAGGATATGCTGCAAAATACAAACCTTCCGAGGTGAGTGGGCTTCCACGCCTTTGGTATGACCGCAGCGAGCCGTACGAGAAGAAGATTCCGTATTACAATTATTTCGAGCCATCCCTGACGGTGAAAAAGCCTGCAGCATACATCATCCCACAAGCCTGGGAAAACGTGATTGAGCGCTTGAAAATCAATGGGGTAGCAATGAAACAACTCTCGGAGGCGGTGGAGTTGGAAACCGAAACCTATTTCATCAAAGACTTCAAAACCCGCAATGCCTGGGAGGGCCATTATTACCACAGCGGGGTGACGCTGGAGAAAAAGACGCTCAAGCGAAAGTTTAGCAAAGGCGATTTCGTGATTTTCACAAACCAGAACGCCAATCGCTATCTGCTGGAGACTTTAGAGCCCAACGCGCCCGATTCCTGGTTCGCCTGGAATTTCTTTGAGCCGGTGCTGATGCAGAAAGAATATTTCTCTGCTTATGTTTTTGAAGATTTGGCTGCTCAGTTTTTGAAAGATAACCCAAAGGTTAAAGCGGAGTTAGATGCCAAGCGTAAGGCCGAGCCTGAATTTGCCGCCGACAGTGCACTACAATTGGATTGGGTGTACCGTCAGTCGCCCTGGTACGAGCCGACGCATCGGATGTATCCTGTGGCACGGTTAGTGAAAATGGGTGATTTGCCACTGAAGTAGAGATTTGGAGACCTCGGAGGTCTTTGAAGACCTCCGAGGTCTCCAAATCACCGTTTCCCATCAAAAATTGGCTTCACCATCAAAGAATCAATGGGCGGTATCGGCGCAGGCTGGAAAGGTCGGCCCGGCCGCAATCGGGCAAGAGAGTCGTTCAGCGCATCTTGTGCTTCCGTCAAAAGCAGTGAATCAACGGTGCGTTCTGCGGTGCTGAGCAGGGCCTCGCGGCATTCGGCGCGTTTCTTTTCTTTGAAAGCGGTGACACGTTCGGCCACCTTCTCTTGCACGACCGCATCGGTGTCACCCTTGCAACAAGCCAAAAGCAATAGGCCAAGGCATCCAAGAACACCAAGCATTGCGCTGAAAAAATATTTTGCTGTTACCATAAGGGCGCAAATGTTTGTGATTTTTGTTGAAAGCCGCTCCTTTATTCCTTCAAGGCAAAATTTTTTTTGAGCCAACTTCTCGCCGAATTTTGAAAAAGGTATGAAACCATATTCCCCAACATTAGATTTTTAGCCATATTTATGGGTAGGTTTTTTTTAATCTAAAAAAAATGATTTTTTTTTGTCCGGGGGGCTTGTATAAATGTAAACATGCCGTATCTTTGTCCTGTCAGAAGCATTAAACATAATGTAATCTGAATTTCAACAAGCAATTCTTCACCATTCAGGTGTTTTTTTAAGAAGTTTTCATTTGGTTTTTTGGGGTTATACAGGGTGCTGCTGATTCTTCAGTTAGTGCCCTGTTTTTTTTATACCTTTTTGTAAAGCCCGATTTTGGCAGAACGCCCAAATCGGGCTTTTTCATTTTATCTTTGCGGCCCGTTGCTACAAATATTGTCGCCCCGCTGGGGCTTTAAACTCTTTAATCGCACTATTAGTAGCACTTTGGCACTTTACAAACTATTCCAGCGAAATGAATTTCGCACTACCGAATTATGAAAAAAACAACACTGCCTCTCCTGTTTGCATGCCTCTTTGCCCCGATTTGGTGCGCTGCACAACTTGTTCCGTTCCCATACACCATTCAAAAAGAAGTAACTGGCGACACGGCCATGGTCGTTTCGGCCTTCCCACTGGCAACCAAAGTCGGCCTGGATATTTTGAAAAAAGGCGGCAACGCGATTGATGCAGCCGTTGCGATGCAGTTTGCCCTCGCGGTAGTGTACCCTGAGGCCGGCAACATTGGTGGTGGTGGATTTTTGATCTACCGGGACGCCAAAGGAAAGAAAACACTCGCGCTTGATTATCGTGAAAAAGCGCCTGCTGCAGCAACGGAGGGCATGTACCTAGACTCTGCGGGCAATGTCGTAGCCAGCAAGAGCCGTTTCGGGGCTCTGGCTTGTGGAGTGCCCGGAACGGTAGACGGGATGTGGCAGGCACAATTTTATCACGGCAGGCTCACTTGGGGCGAGGTGGTTACGCCCTCCATTGACCTGGCCGAGAAGGGCTTCCAAATCACGGAGTATCAGGCCGAACATTTGAACAAAGAAAAACTTACGTTCGTCCGACAA
>JANMME010000150.1:0-2006 GCA_031373015.1 Saprospiraceae bacterium | reverse complement strand
TGAAACAGGATTTGCGGGATTGTCAGGATTTTATAGGATTTCACTCCTGCCTCGACACAGATAGATATAAAAAAGCACCCTGCGTCAGCAAGGTGCTTTTTTGCGTTGCGCTTTCCGTGCCCTATCGCCTTGTCTGTCAAGGTGTTGCACGTTTTTTAGGGGGCAATTGCAGGAAAGAGTACTCTCAAGTGCGCGTTTTTTTAAAGTTACATATTTATTAAGTGATAAAGTGATGGGGCGATGAAGTGATGCTGTGGTCACTTCCGCACAATCGTAGTGTCCCGATCATACACCAATGGCGTAAAAATCCCAATCGGATTGGCCGAGCCGTGCACGTTGCTCTTAATAGGGGAGGGTTGTGCGAAGGGGTTGAGGTTGCCAACTACCGCCAGTTGCACGCTCTCCACAAAATTGTAATAATCCCGGCTAATGTGGAAAATCGTATTGAAAACCGTGTCGCCTTCTGTTAATTCATAGCCTGTCCCAAAGGCAATGAGCGCAGTCTGTGAAAAACGGTCTGTCACCAGGAAATCTTGAACGTAAAGACTGTCCAGCGAGCCATAATTCAACAACCTGCGATAAAAATCCTCTTGATTACGATCGTCTGTAATATAGGTGAGTATCCTTGCGAGTGTGTCAATATTCGGGCTGAATTCCACGACTACACTATCAATCGGCACAAGGGGCATCATGTTGGTAGTGCCTGTTATTTCGCCGCCATCGGCCAGCCTGATATGCAGCGCAAACACGGTGCCTGGGGTATTGGGCACCAGGTTTTGGCCCACATAGTTGAAGATTTTAACGGGGTTAAAATCTGCAGTGAGTTGATTTTTCAGCGTGTCCGTTTGCCCATTGTAGCTGACAGTAACCAACGCTCCATCGAGCAATGTGTTTTGCAAAAAGGTGGAATCGAGGCCCAATTTATCAAAGAAGGCATAACTCCGCGACAAGAGCAGGCGGAATGGCTTGCCCGGTTCCAAATAGCACTCCACTACGGGTTGGGGGCTATATTCAGGGAGATCAATTATCACGTCTTTGGTGAGGTTGCAGGCCATTAAAAAAAGGATGCCGGCAACTGGGAGGAGGTGTTTTAAAATATTGATTTTCATGTTTTTTCAGTTTAAAACTTAAAATTCCAGGTCAAACTCGGAAGTATTGGGAAAAGCGAGACCTGTTTGGCTTTGATTTCGACGGGCACTTCGCCATAAGGCGTTTTTTCGGTTTCGATAGCAATGGTGATGAAATAAGGGTTCCGGCGGTCGGTTGCGTTGTACACGCTGAGCGTAAGGTCGTTTTCAAAGCGATTCCTTTTTTTCCATTTATATACGATGCCGAGGTCGGCACGGGTATAGGCGGGATATCGGAAGGTGTTGCGCGGACCGTAATACGGCACCGTGGTAAGAAATGGAGCCCCTGGTACGTCTTGAAAAGAGAACCGACCGCTGGGAAGCCAGCTGACATAGCCAGAGGAGTAGACCCAGGTGGCGGTAAGTTGCAAGGACTTGTCTTTGCCTTTTTTCGTCCATTTATGAACATCCCAGAGCGCAACAACACTTACATTGTGGCGGGTGTCGTGCCGGGGCGAAAACCAGGTCCCGTTGTCTATTTCTGGGAAATCGCCGCGCCTCACCCATGCAAGGGTGTACCCGATCCAGCCCGTAAGCCGTCCCTCCTTTTTTTCGATTTCCAATTCAAGGGGGCTGTAAGCGTACCCTCGCCCGATCGCGAGTTCGTTTTCAAGTTCGTTGTTGCCAAAAAGTTCGGCGCCGTCCTTAAAATCCACGGAGTTTTGGAGCCATTTATACCAAGCTTCCCAGGTCACAAGTATTTGTTCGCCAATAAGATAGGAGGTGCCGATGGCGACTTGGTCACTGATCTCTGGTTTCACGCCTTGGGTGCTCGGATACCAAATGTCGGTCGGCAACGAAAGGCCGCTGCTGGCGAGCAGGTGGACATATTGGTTCATGCGGGCGTAGGAGGCTTTGAGCGAAAGACGGTTGTTGACC
>JANMME010000130.1:0-5508 GCA_031373015.1 Saprospiraceae bacterium | reverse complement strand
ATTTTCACCTTTTGCCAAACTTAATCCATCTTGCAGCGTTCAAAAAAGCAACATGATAAAATATTTACCAGCCATTATTTTCCTGATTTGCAGTCGGTGGTCTTCTGCCCAAACGTCCACCGAAGCGTTTGTTGCCGCTACCGCCCGCCATCGCGCCGAGTACAAAGCAGATTTTCTTACCGATCCACGCTCGCCCTTAACGGCAGCTGACACCGCTTTCCTTGATTTTTTCCCACCGAATCCCGCCTACCGGCTTGCCGCAAGGTTTGAGCGGACGCCACAGGCTTCTCCGTTTGAATTGCCCACTTACAGTGGCCAAAAGCGCGATTATGTTCAATTTGGAATCTTGAAATTTGAAGTGGCTGGTCAGCCTCAATCGCTCAATATTTACCAAAATTTGCGCTTGGTAAAAGACTCAACCTACCGCGACCATCTTTTCTTGCCATTCAAGGATTTGACCAATGGCGAAACGACGTATGGCGGTGGGCGTTACCTCGATTTCAAGCAAGGCGACATTCACGATGGCGTTTTGGTACTTGATTTCAACAAGTGTTACAATCCTTGGTGTGCGTTTAGCGATGGGTTCAATTGCCCCATTCCGCCTGTAGCAAACCACCTTGAGATAGCGATTGAGGCGGGCGAGAAAAATTATCGAGGCGAGCATAAGCATTAGGCATTCGCCTTATTGGGTTTCGGTATCTTTGTATAAAGTTTGACATCACTAAACAAGAATTTCCATGACGATTGATGTTCTAAAAATTGAAGCTCTGAAATTGGAGCGTATTCAACGCCTAGATTTTATCAGCTTTCTGCTTGAAAGCATTGCCAGAGAAGAGCGCGAGCAAGGCGAAGTTTCTTATCTTAGTGAAGAGCAGCAACAGGAAATCGAACGTAGAAGAAAAGCCATTAAAAGTGGGAGCATAAATGCAATCTCTAGTGCAGATGTAGAGGCCAAAATCAGAGCGCGTCATGGCTTTTAGTATATACTTTCACCCAGATGCTGAACTTGATTTGGCCGAGTCTGTAGCGTGGTATGAAGAGCAACGACCGATGCTTGGGTTTTCATTTTACGAAGACTATCTAGCCATTAGAGACCGGCTTATTGACAACCCTGCTGTATTCCCGGTTATTTTTGGGAATGTCCAAAGAGGTAATTTTAAAAAATTTCCCTACTCCATTTTCTTCGAGATAGAACAGGACTCCGTTTTTATCTATGCTGTTTTCCACCAAAAACGGAGACCGGGGGCTTGGGCAGGACGTATGAACTGACCACAGTCACCTTCTATTTTATCGAAGCTTATTCCTACTATGAAAATCGGCATCGTTTGTTACCCTACTTATGGCGGCTCTGGCGTGATCGCCACCGAACTCGGCCTCGGTCTCGCTCGAAAAGGCCACGAAATCCACTTCATTACCTACCGTCGGCCGGTACGTCTGGCACATTTTCAGGCCAATGTTTTTTACCACGAGGTGGACAGTGATGATTATCCACTTTTTGAATACCCGCCCTACGACACGGCATTAGCCTCCAAAATCGTAGACGTGGTGCATTACCAGAACCTCGACATTTTACACGTCCATTACGCCATCCCTCATGCAGCCGTGGCCTATATGGCAAAAAAAATCCTGCTGGGGAAAGGGCGTTACATTCCTGTTGTCACCACCCTGCACGGCACCGATATTACCCTCGTGGGCAACAACCGCGCATTCGCTCCAGTCGTGGAATTCAGCATCAACAACAGCGACGGCGTGACGGCCGTTTCGCAAAGCTTGAAGGAGGACACTTTAGCCCTGTTCAAGATTGAGCGCGACATCCGGGTTGTTTACAATTTTATTGATTTTGAACGGTTTAGAAAAACAAACAAAGAGCATTTCAAAAAACTCATTGCCCCGGATGGCGAACGCATTGTGGCGCATACCTCCAATTTCAGGAAGGTGAAAAGGGTGGAAGATGTGGTGTATATTTTTAAAAAAATACACGATAAAGTGCCCTCCAAACTCCTGATGATCGGCGACGGCCCGGAACGCCAGAACTGCGAACAACTTTGCCGCGAACTCGGCATCTGCGACGATGTTCGTTTCCTCGGCAAGCAGGATGCCATTGAAGAATTGCTCGCCATTTGCGACCTTTTCGTCATCCCTTCAGAAAGCGAGAGCTTTGGTCTTGCCGCCTTGGAAGCCATGGCCTGTGAGGTGCCGGTCATTTCTTCCAACAGCGGCGGCTTGCCAGAAGTAAATATTCATGGGGTTACGGGCTACCTCAGCGAAGCGGGCAATGTGGCCGAAATGTCAGAATTTGCTATCCAACTCTTGCAAAACGAAGAGATGCTTGCCCAGTTTCGCGCCAACGCACTGGCCCAAGCCAAGCGTTTCGACATCGAAAACATCCTGCCTGAATATGAAGCATATTATCGGGAAGTGATTGAAAAAAGCGTCAACAAAGTCGAATAGCCAATATCTCAATATCTTAATTTCCCAATTTCCTCCATGCTGCTCGAACTCGATTTGCTCCAATTTCAGCCTCGCCTCCGACTCTCCAAATCGGGCGAATCAGCATTTGTGTTCGATCCCATCCGCAGAAAAGACGTGGCCCTCACGCCGGAAGAACTCCTGCGACAATTGGTACTGCTTTATCTTTTGGAAGAAAAAAAATACCCCGCGCACCGCATCCGCTCGGAAATAGGCATCGAGGTTAATGGCCTTCGCCGCCGCTGCGATTTGGTGGTCTTTGATGCCCAAGTAAAACCTTGGCTGTTGGTAGAATGCAAATCTCCCAAAGTGGCGCTCAACCAGAAAACTTTTGAGCAGGCCGCCCGCTACAACCTCCGCCTCCGCGCACCGTTTTTGACCGTCACCAACGGATTGGCGACGTATTGCTCTGCGCTGAATTTCGAGCAAGAAACGTTTGAATATTTGGGGGGGCTGCCGGAGTATCCGCAAGAATATCCAATATCCAACAAGAAATTTCCAATGTCCAAGTAAGCTCCGCGCTTGGGATTTGTTGATATTCATTGCCGAGATGCCAATGCGAGTGACTGAGCCCAACGCCAACTTGGACATTGGAAATTTCTTGTTGGATATTGGATATTCCCTTGGATATTCCCTTGGACATTCCTTGTTGGATATTGGATATTCTCTAGCCTCTCGAATAATTCGGCGACTCCCTCGTAATAATGATGTTGTGCGGATGGCTTTCCGTCATACCCGCATTGGTGATTTTCACAAACTGCGCATTCTCTTGCAAGGCTTCCACAGTGGAAGCGCCGCAGTAACCCATCCCCGCCCGAAGTCCACCAACGTATTGGGTCATAACCTCTTGCAAAGTTCCTTTGTACGGCACACGCCCTTCGATGCCTTCGGGCACCAACTTCTTGATATCGTCTTCCACATCCTGGAAATAACGGTCTTTCGAGCCGAGTTGCATGGCGCCCAAACTGCCCATGCCCCGATAACTTTTAAATTTACGCCCATCGAAAATGATCGTTTCGCCCGGGGCCTCTTCCACACCCGCAAACAAAGAACCCGCCATGATACTGCTCGCTCCAGCCGCCAAAGCCTTCACAATATCGCCCGTGTAGCGAATGCCCCCGTCTGCCACGATGGGGATGCCTGAACCGCGCAAGGCTTGTGCTGCGTTGTAAACAGCCGAAAGTTGCGCCACCCCTACGCCAGCCACGATACGGGTAGTGCAGATGCTGCCTGGGCCAACGCCCACTTTTACGCCGTCTACGCCAGCATCAGCGAGTGCTTTAGCACCTTCGCCCGTCGCTACGTTTCCACCAATGATTTGGAGATTGGGAAATTTGATTTTCAATTGTTTCACCGCTTCCAGAACACCGCGTGAATGACCATGTGCGGTATCCACACAAATTACGTCCACGCCCACGGCAACCAGTGCAGCCACGCGCTCTTCAGCATCTGCTGTAACCCCAACAGCAGCACCCACCACAAGCCTGCCAAACGAATCCTTACAGGCTTGCGGGAAGTTCACCCCTTTCATAATGTCTTTGTAAGTGATGAGTCCGACGAGGTGAAAACCCGCATCCACCACCGGGAGTTTTTCAATTTTCTGTCGTTGGAGAATGTCACGGGCTTGGTCTAAAGTAGTGCCCAGCGGTGCTGTGACGAGGTTTTTCTCCGTCATCAGATCGCGCACCAGACGAGAATGATCGGTTTCAAAACGAAGATCGCGGTTCGTGAGGATGCCCACCAATTTTCCCCCAGGGTCAATGACCGGGATGCCGCCGATACTGTGTTTTCGCATCAAGCCCAGTGCATCAGCCACGGTAGCTTCTGGGTGCAAGGTCACAGGGTCAATGATCATACCAGCTTCCGAGCGTTTCACGGCACGCACCTGTTCAGCCTGGTCGGCGATGCTCATGTTCTTGTGGATCATACCGATACCACCTTGCCGGGCAATAGCGATGGCGAGGTTTTTATCCGTCACAGTATCCATGGCGGCAGATACAACGGGGACATTGAGGCGGATGCCACGGGTGAGTTGGGCGGAAATATCTACCTCGCGGGGGAGGACTTCGCTATACGAAGGGACGAGCAGAACGTCGTCGTAGGTAAGCGATTCGCCAAGGAATTTGGCGGCGGCGGAGTTGGTCAACTTTGATTCCATGCGCAAAGGTCGGGTAACAGAGGCTAAAGTAGGAGGGGTGGAGGGAAAGTTTTTTATTGCAATGCGCTCAAAGATGTCATAAAACCGCAGGACGGGTTCGCGCTGTTCAACGCAGCACCGTAACATCCCCATTTTTATAAATCTCCATCTCCCGCCCGCAGAAGGCTACCCTTGCCCACATTTGCCACACGAAAACATCGGTTCCCGTATTGGTTGAATTGAATTTTCCAAGCCAGCCATTTTCAAGATTTTCGGTCTCGAACACGAAATTCCCCCAGCGGTCATACACTTCCAAACGGTAACTGAGCAGGATCAGGTTTTGGCCAAAAAACGGCCTGAACATCGTGTTTTCGGTCAATTCGGCATCCGGCTCAAACACATTCGGAATAAATACCAACACTGGCTCGCCCTCCGAATCCGCCCATGTCACCTCGCCCTCGCTGCGAAGCGTCTCGCAATGGTTGGAAGCCTCGAGCCACACATTCCCAGGCTCGTTCACTGTAACCGAGGGCGTAGTTGCGCCATTCCACCAAAGCAATTGCAACCCGGAAGTGTCGCCGCCGATGACCGGGGCAAGGGTGATTCGGACGCTGTCGCAGGGAATAACAAAAGCATTTGGCAGCGCGATATTCAGACCTGGAGAAGCGGGTATCTCGGCTGTTTTTTCGAAGACACAACCGTGCTCATCGCGCACAAAAACACTTTGACTTCCTGTAGCGAGGGGTTCAAAAACAGGTGAATTTTGGAAAGTCGCATTGTCCAAAGAATAAGCATTGGGCAGACTTCCACCGGGCAAAACGGAAATGGAGAGTGAGCCTGTTGGCGAGTTGGGACAAGAAATTTCGGTTTCCACTTCAAAATCCAAACCAGGCCAGGCGGTT
>JANMME010000114.1:0-11890 GCA_031373015.1 Saprospiraceae bacterium | reverse complement strand
GCAGAAGCCCAACGAAAAAAGGAGGCTGCTTTGAAAAATGCACGTGAAGGCAAGGCGCGCAAAAAGCGCGAAGAGGAAGCGGCCGAAAAGGACAAGCGAGAAAAAACAAGTCCCCAAAACTCCCAATTCATCCGAGATATCCCGGAAGGGCCGGAAATAGTTTTTGTCGAAGGAGGCAGATTCACCATGGGCAGTAACGAAGATGAAAGTTCAAAACCCATTCATCCAGTCAATGTGCCTTCGTTTTGGATGGGGAAATATCCGATCACTTTTGATGAATATGATACTTTTTGCATTGCTACTAGAAAAGAAAAACCCAAGGATGAAGGCTGGGAGAGAGGAATGAGACCGGCGGAGAAACAGGCGCCGTTGTGTCCCGCGGTGGAGCTTGGTCTGCCGGGAACGAAGGTTGCTACGTTGTGACTCGTTACCGTGTTGGGAGCATTGGCTATAGTTGGAATTTGGGCTTCCGCATCGCCAGAGACCAGTAGTCTTTCCCAACTAAAAATTCCATTTTCCTCTATCTTTGTCCCAAAATCTCCCCCCATGCTCAACAAAAACACCCTTACTCAAGCCGTAAAATCCGAACTACAAACCTTGTACGGCTCTCGGCTCGCCAAACTGATTTTGTATGGCTCTTATGCCCGTGGCGACCAGCACGATGGGTCGGACATTGATTTTTTGGTGGTACTGAAAGACGAAGACATTAAAACAGGCTCGGAACTACGGTACATGAACAGTGCCTTGTACGACCTTGAGTTGCAATTCAATACTACTATTTCTGCGCAGCCTACTACTTTGGGGCGGTTCAATACTTCTGATTATTTGTTTTATCAAAATGTACGCCGCGAGGGTATCGAGGTATGAAAAAGGATGCTGCCAAATTGCTTGCAAGTGCAGAGGAATGTCCTTTAAACGTGCTTACCTTTGGACACCTAAATTTTCGTTCAACTTTCTCAATATGAACAAGGCTCTGCTTTTACACGAAATAGAATCGCTTCCGCTTGACCTTCAAAAACAAGTGGCGGACTTTGTCGCCTTTTTGAAATTCAAAAGCCTCCGCCCACCGCAGGCTGAAGACCTTGAATTTTCGGAGGAAGAATTGGCCGAACTGGATCGCCGCTGGGAAGAATACGAGGCTGACCCTGAATCTGCCATGGATGCAGGCGACTTCAGAAGCAAGATAAAGGCGGAGTATGGCATATAAAGTCGTCCTCAGTAATAGTGTCCAGCGCGACATTAAGGAGGTACTTGATTGGTATGCAGGGGAATCCATTGCAGCACTCGAACGATTTGTGGAAAGTTTGGATCGCCGACTGGAAGAGTTGCCCGAACGCCCCGAGTCCTTTGGTTTGGTCAAGCAACGCCCGCGTTTCCGAAAGGTAAAACTCCAGAAATTTCCCTACTACATTGTGTTCCGTATTAAGGAAAATCGCCCGACAATTTTCATTGCGGCAGTCGTTCACACCAAACGCAACCCATCCGCGTGGTTGCGGGATTTGCGATGAGGGGAATAAATCCATTGGTGTAAATTAGTGCAATTCTTGGCTCCAGAACAATCCCACTAAATCCTTCAAAATCAAGCCAATCCTAATTCATTCCCCCATGCAAGCACTCAAACTCCTCCCCCTCCTCGCCCTTTTTACCTGCTGCACTACCGCAAAATACACCAACGCGCCTTTACCCGCCGAGCAGTACAACGCCACCGCCGACCCTGCACCCGTGCCCTCCACGCTCAGCATCCCCGTCAGCATTTCGGTAGACGAAATATTATACTCACTTAATAGCAGATTGAACGGGAAAGCACTTTACGAAGATTACTCCTACGACGACAACGGCCACGACGGCCTCATGATGAATGCTTGGAAAAGCCAGGATATCTCCTTGTTTTTCAGTGGAAACACCGTCAAATACCGCGTTCCGCTCAAGCTCTGGATGAAAAAAGAACTGGTCTTTGGTGCTGCAGCCGAGGCCGAAGCAGAATTGGCGCTTAACTTCAAAACAACCTTCAATATCAACCCCGACTGGAGCCTCAACACCCAAACCGAAGTCGAATACCACGAATGGCTCAGCCGGCCTGTACTCAAAACGGGGGTGGGCAATATCAGCGTGGAAACCATTGCCAACCTAGTCCTCAACCGCAGCAAAAAGACCCTCAGCAAGACGCTCGACCAATATGTGAGCCAACAGATCAACCTCCGGCCCTATATTCAAGAAGCTTGGGAGGCCATCCAACAACCGGTGCTGATAGATGAGACCTACCGAATGTGGTCGAAAACGACTCCACTCAGTATCGGCCTCACGCCACTTACCACCTACAACAATGCCCTACAGACCAAAATCGCCGTCGAGTGCCTCAACGACGTGTCCTTTGGTGAAAAACCAAGCTTCCGGGAGAACTCCTTTCTTCCTAACCTGACCCTGCTTACCGAAGCCCCCGATGATTTCCAGATGCGTTTTGCCACTGACGTTCCTTTTGCTGAAGCGGAGCGTTTGGCCAAAAATATCATGATCGGGCAGGTTTTTGAATCGGGCAAAAAGAAGGTAAAAGTGGAAGACCTTGCGCTTTGGGGCAACAACGACAAGGTGGTGGTGAATACTACGCTCAGCGGCTCGTTCAATGGTCACATCTATTTCGTCGGTCGGCCTGAATTCAACCCGGTAAAAAATCAAATTGAGGTCAAGGACCTTGATTTTCACGTAGATACCCGCAGTTTTCTGCTTCGCTCCGCTTCCTGGATTTTCCAGGGGACGATCAAAAAGAAAATGGCCGCCAGCATGACATTTCCCCTTGCTCAGAACATTGCGGAGGTTAAAACTGCCGTGCAACAAACGCTGAGCAATTATCAGATACAGCCCGGCATAACCCTCTACGGAGCGCTCGACAGCGTGGCCGTCCAAGATACCCGCGTGACGCCCACGGGCATCCGGGTCAACCTTTTTTCAACAGGAAAAGTGAATGTGGACGTGAAGGGGTTATAGGAATGGTGGGAATGGGCGATTGGTGAGATTGATTCGATTGGGTCGCTACTAATAAATCTCAATG
This sequence comes from Saprospiraceae bacterium, assembly GCA_031373015.1. Taxonomy (GTDB): domain Bacteria; phylum Bacteroidota; class Bacteroidia; order Chitinophagales; family Saprospiraceae; genus M3007. The sequence goes on along the minus strand of JANMME010000114.1, from coordinate 8,844 downwards.
CGGCCAATTCCACCCACCATCCCTTTTCTTCGCTCCTGCTTGCTAGGGCTTTGAAGGCGGGAAGGCCACGGTGGCTAAAAAATCTATTTGTCCATTTTCATTTTGTCAGGACATAACACTGATGTATTCGCTCGTTCCGAAAATCTTCGGGGATGGTCTGCTTGGTAATATCCCGGATTTCGGATGCGCGAATGGCTTCTTCCTCCAGTTTGAAACGGCGATAATTGGTTGAGAACCAAATGACTCCGCCTGCTGCACAAAGTTGCAGCGCTGAGTTGAGCATCCATACATGGTCTCGTTGGGTGTCGAGTGTGCCGTTCATCCGCTTGCTGTTCGAGAATGTGGGCGGGTCTAGTACGATCAGATCAAACTGTTCGCGTACAGGCTCGCGCAACCATGAGGTCACATCCGCTTGCAACAGGCGATGCGGGCCAGTAGAAAAGCCATTAAGCGCCAGATTGCGGTCGGCCCATTGCAGGTAAGTATTGCTCATGTCTACGGTCAGTGTAGAAACCGCACCGCCCGCTGCTGCGTACACTGAGAAAGAGCCTGTGTACGCAAAAAGGTTGAGAACCCGTTTTCCTGCAGATTCTTTGCGCACCATTTGGCGGGTGTTGCGGTGGTCGAGAAACAGGCCTACATCCAGATAGTCTGCCGGGCGGATCAGGAAATTTAGCCCGTTTTCGTGTACGATGTACTCCGCCCCTGCGCGAGAAAAACGCTCGTATTGCCGGAGTCCTTTTTGACGCTGACGGTATTTCAAAAAAATGCTATCCGGGTGAATATCAAGTACTTCTGAAACAACTTGGACACATTCAGCCAGCCAAGCCGAGTGTTGGTCAGGATCCATGCCATGATCCCGCTCATACTCTGAGATATGCGCGATACCTTCATAAATATCCACGGCCAACGGCGTCCCAGGAATGTCGTTGTCGTACACCCGAAAGCAGGTAATACCCTGCCGCCGCGCCCATTTCCCGAAGTGCCGGAAGTTTTTGGTCAATCGGTTTTTGAATGGTTCGAGCCGGGAGGGTAGGGGGGCATTGGTCATTTCGTCATAGTTCGTCATTAGAGGTCATTGGTCATTTCGTCATTGTTCGTCATTTCGACATTTTTACACGGCAAGACATGCAGCGCCAAGGAGGTTCACTTAGGTTCCCACGCTCCCGGATTTACACATTTCACCTTTTTGTGCTGCCATATCTATAAGCGAAAAATACTTTTCCTGTTTTTCCAGCGGAGCGTGTTGGATCACGAGCCATATAGTGTCTTGCCGAGACACGCCCAAGGGTGATTTGCCAGGGTAGATGAAACTTATTCCTCCTCTGGTATTTTGCTCACCAGCACCCGATCAATCTTGCTCTTGTCCATGTCCACAATTTCAAAGCAGTAGCCTTCTGTTTTTAGTTTGTCGCCGACTTTCGGGATTTCGCTAAGCTTATATAGGATAAAGCCTGCCAAGGTGGAATAGTCTGCATCTTCAAAATCGAATTCTTTGAGACTGAGCGTTTCGCGCAGCTCGTCAATCGGGATCATGCCGTCCACCAAAAGGCTTCCGTCTTCGCGGGTAACGATGTCGGGGTCCTCGAAGTCATCCAGGTCGGGCAAGGTGCCGAATATGTTTTCCGTCAGGTCGTGCAGGGTAATAATGCCTTGGGTCGAACCGTATTCATCTACCACTACCGCAAAATAATTGCGTTCCTTTCGAAACCGTTCCAGGATTTTCAGCGCGTTCATCGTTTCCGGGATGTAAAGCGGCTGAGTTGTTATTTTCTTCAAGTCAAAGTCCGGCCTGTCTCGGTTGCCAATATAGTCCCGGAGTTTCACTACGCCGATAATGTTCTCGATATCGTCCTCACATAACAGGAATTTTGTATAGCCGCTTTCGCGGATAACCCTGTCATTCTCTTCCATATCTTCCTTGATGTCAATCCATTCCACCTCGTTGCGGTGCGTCATGATAGTGTAAGCATCTCGATCGGCAAAGCGTAAGATATTGGTAATGAACTCACTTTCTTTTTGTTCCAGTACCCCTTGTTGGTTTGCCATTTTCACCATCAATTTTATCTCGTCTTCCGAAATGCTTTGCTGATCGTTGGGTTTTATGAACAGCATCCGCATAAACAATTTAGTGCTCCAGCTCAGAAATGTCGAAATAGGCCCCGTGATTTTTGTGATAAAATGCATCACCGGCGCACAAGCGATGGCCAATGATTCGGCGTACTGGATTGCAATGTATTTCGGCGCCAATTCACCCACGATCAGTGAAAAATAAGTGATGAGCGTAACGACGATTGAAATCGAGATTTGTTCGGCATAAGGTGCCGCACTAGGTAGTTTGGCAACGAATGGCTCCAATTGGTGTCCGATGGCTACCCCTGCGTAGGCCCCTTCCACAATGCTGATGAGCGTGATGCCAATCTGCATAGCAGAAAGGTAACGGTCAATGTTGTCGAGTAGATCGACAGCGATGGCCGCATTTCGGTTGCCCTTCATTTTTTCCCCTTCGAGACGCGAGCGCTTGGAGGTAAGGAGCGCAATTTCACCCAGCACCAGAAACCCGTGCAGGACAATGAGGACTACTACTATGGCAATTTCCATGAGAAGAATGCTGCCGTGCCGCTTTAAAAGTGTGGTTGATGATATGGCGCAATTAAGAGGGGCGGCGTGGCAGCTTGGTTGCTTAACAATGGTTCTTAAGGTTTATAGTTTGATGGTTTGAGGGTTGGTGAACCTTGAACCTTGAACCATAAAAAACCTACAAACCTTTAATAAGGGAATCGTTCGAAAAAAGCTGCGCCCAACTTTGTTCTGGATTCGGGTGCAAAAGTAGCCCGTTTGCCAAATTTTTCAGATGAAAATTCGCGGGTTGCCTGATGGCCAAGAAATTTTTTGTTAAAATTGAAAAAAAATTCCTCCTCACAAACAATAAGCCCATACATTTGGCCTCGTCAATGAGCATATCGCTCAATCATTTCGTCACCAACTTAATATCTGCGTATCGGCTAAAACTTGTACACCAATTAAATTTCTGAATCAATTTAACTGGTTAACAGCAAAATCTATTGCTCATGCAAGTTATGCCAATGCTTCACGATCATGAACTGATCGCGCTTTACTCAGATGGTGACGAACAAGCCTTCGAGACTCTTCTCGCTCGTTACAAGGCAAAAATCTACACCTCTATCTATCTCTTTGTGAAAGACCGCGCACTCGCGGAAGACATCTTTCAAGAAGTTTTCATCAAAATCATTGACACGCTCCGCAAGGGCAAGTATAACCACGAAGGCAAATTCGTGCAATGGGCCATGCGTATCTCGTACAATATGTGCGTAGACTACCACCGCCGCAACAAACGCCGCGCCCACATCAATCCCAACCCAGACTTCGACATCTTCGACGTGCTGCGTGTCAGCGATGAAGGCCCAGAAACCATCATCATGCGCTCTGAGACGCACAATCGCATCCGCCATCTGGTAGATGGGCTTCCCCCCGAACAGCGCGAAGTGGTCATTTTGCGCCATTACGCCGACATGAGTTTCAAAGAAATCGCTGGACTTACCCGTGTCAGCATCAATACTGCCTTGGGCCGTATGCGCTATGCCCTCATCAATATCCGCAAAATGATGTCGGAGCGGGAAGTGGTGCTGCAGTGAAGACCGTTGACTTTTGACCGTTGACTTTTGACCGTTGACCGTTGACTTTTGACCGTTGAATCAGTGCCTACATTTCCATTTTTATGAAAATGTAGGCACTTGCTTTTTTGGCCAAAGTCAACGGTCAAAAGTCAACGGTCAAAAGTCAATAGTCAAACGTCAATAGTCAAAAGTCAACGGTCTTTTCCGACCTTTGCGCTATGAACGCATTGAGAGAAACAAATTTCCAATTCCCTGGCCAAACAGACTTTTACCGTGGCAAAGTTCGCGATGTTTATTCCTTAGGCGAACGACTGGTCATGATTGCCAGTGACCGTATTTCGGCATTTGATCACATTCTTCCACGGGCCATCCCACACAAAGGGGCTGTATTGAACCAGGTTGCCACTTATGCCCTGCAATCCACCAGCGATATTTGTCCCAATTGGCTGATTTCAGCACCCGACCCAAACGTCGCCATTGGGTGGCGTTGCGAACCTGTGCGCGTGGAGATGGTCATCCGGAGGTATCTGGCAGGCCATGCAGCACGCACCTATGCCTCTGGATTGCGCACTTTGTGCGGCGTTACATTGCCCGAGGGCTTGCGAGAAAGTGACCCTTTTCCCGAACCCATCATTACCCCCACCACAAAGGCCGAGGAAGGGCATGATGAAGACATTTCAAAGGAAGATATCCTCGCCCAAGGGGTGGTTAGCGCAGAAGACTATGCTCTTATGGAAGCGTACACTCGGGCACTTTTCCAAAGAGGTACTGAAATGGCATCTGCGCGTGGACTAATTCTCGTGGATACAAAATACGAATTTGGCAAAAAAGATGGCCGGATACTGCTCATGGACGAAATCCACACCCCCGACAGTTCTCGTTATTTTTATGCCGAGGGTTATGCTGAACGGCAGGCTACGGGCGAACGGCAACGCCAATTGAGTAAAGAATTTGTGCGCGAATGGCTGATTGCCAATGACTTCCAAGGGAAAGAGGGCCAGCAAATGCCAACCATGCCCGACGCATTTGTCAAAGAAATTTCAGAACGCTACATCGAACTGTATGAAAAGGTGACGGGGCGTGCGTTCGTGAAAGATGACAGCAGGAACATGGCCGCCAGGATCGAAGAGAATGTGCTGGCCGCATTGGCACTGATGTAAATTGCGCATGCCCCGGATTAGTGAGCACACGTTTTTAGCCACTAATTGCACGAATTTATACTAATTCAAGAGCAGTAGTATCTGTTTCGTGAAAATTTGTGCAATTGGAGGCCACACTGCCTTGCGAAGCAACAATTTTTACCCCTCTTTTTAAACCTCTCCCCCCTCCTCCAGTCTTAATCTCCAAACTCGTACGAATTGCAATTGACTGCAGTAAAGAAACCCGCTACGGACGAACAAATCATGGAACTATTGCGCTCCGAGCAGACTTTCGAGCGCGGGTTTCGGTTGCTGATGACGCAATACCGCGAGCGGCTATACTGGCACATTCGCCGGATGGTGCAGCTGCACGATGATGCGGATGATGTGCTGCAAAACACGTTCATTAAGGTTTATAGGGGGATTTCGCAGTTTGAAGGAAAGTCGAAACTATATACTTGGCTTTATCGAATTGCGACCAATGAAGCACTTACGCACCTTCAAAGTCAGGCGAGGCACGTTTCTTCGTCATTGGATGATACGGCAAATTTGCTATCTAACCGTTTGAAAGCAGATGAGTGGTTTGACGGGGATGCCGTGCAGGCAAAACTGGTAGTGGCAATCGCCGAATTGCCCGATAAGCAAAAACAGGTGTTCAACCTGCGCTATTACGACGAAATGCCCTACGAGGAGATGTCGCAGTTGCTCAATACTTCGGTTGGCGCGCTCAAAGCCTCTTTTCACCATGCCACCAAGAAAATTGAAGCCGCTTTTTTGAATTTTGAAGCATGAACCAAACAACCTTTTTAAAGCACTGATTATGAAAAAGGAAAATATAGACGACGAATTGAAATCCATTTCCCCCTTTCTGAAAGATTTGAAAGGAAAAGGCGACGGCTTTGAAATTCCTGAAGGATACTTTGAGGATATGGAGGAGGCTGTATTCGCTCGTCTCAAATCCTCTGGGGATCTGGGCCGACCGACCATGAAAGTGGTGAAGCGCCCTGGTTTGTTCCCGCTGGCCATCAGACCACGAACAGCCATGGCCATGGCCGCGGCATTGGCACTGATCTTAACGGCCATTTGGTTTATACGCCAGCCTCAGTCCGTTCAGCCTATGCCGTTTGTTTCATCCGAATTGACAGAAGATGACCTGGAATACTATGTATTGGAAAATGTGCACGAGTTTGACCCGGAGCAACTCGCGGAATTGACCCAAGCGGAAACTCCAGAGCCCAATGAAGAAGCCACTTCTGGCAAACCCAAGAAAAACCGTTCGACTTCTGACGAAATCCGCCCCGAAGATTTGGAAAAAATCCTGGACGAGATGACAGACGAAGAACTCGAACAGATACTTTAACAAATAATCAAGAACATTTGGCTATGAACATCACCATGAGACATTTACTGTTTACTGTCCTGATTGTCAGTGCTTTTGGCACCTTGGCACAGGCACAGGTAGACCCCGAAAAGCGCGATGCCCGCTTAGCTGCCTACCGCGCTGAAGTATTCACCCGAGTGCTCAACCTCACTCCGGAAGAAGCGCAGGGCTTCTGGCCCGTGTACAACGAATTCTCAGACAAACGAGAGCAAGCACAGCAAGAATTACGCCCTTCAAAACAGCTCGACCAGATGAGCGATGCCGAAGTCGAAGAGCAGATCAAGCGGCACTTTGAGATGAAACAGCGCGACATTGACCTAGAGCGCGAAGCCTATCAAAAACTTCGCAAAGTGCTCCCGATACGAAAAATCGCTAAACTCCCTATGGCCGAGCGCGAATTCCGTGAATCACTGGTAAAAAAGCTTCAAGAGTTTCGAGAGCGCAAACAGGAACGCCAGCAAAACAGGCTTCCAGGAGGAAGGGGCCGCCGCTGATGAGTTAGCGCCTATTTTTTAGAAAAGGGAATTAAACAGCAAAACCGCAAAACCGGAGAACAGGAAAATTTAAAACTGGACATCATGATCCGAAGAGGGCCAAAATCTTACCTTTTTCGAAATCAAACCCCTATTGGTTTTAAATTTTCCTGTTCTCCGGTTTTGCTGTTTTGCTGTTTAAATTGATCCCTATATTTGGTGCTACCTTCGCGCCGCTATGAAGTTCTCCCTCTTTTTACTCCTCTTTTCCCTTTTCCTTTCCGCTTGCGCCAACGCGCCCGGTCAAGTCCCCCCTCCGCTCTCCGCAAAAACTGTCATCTTGCTTCCTCCCCACCTAGAGGCATTTGTAACGGAGTACGCCCGATACTTCACTGATTCGATGCGACTGACCAACACACCTGGTGCTGCCATTGTCATTGTAAAAGACAGTCAAATCGTGTTTATGCGCGGCTACGGCCCAAGGATCGTGGGCGGGCAGGATTCCATTGACGAGCATACGGTATTTCGAATTGGCTCATTGTCTAAAGGTTTCGCCGGAGTTTTGACTGGTATTCTGGTGCAGGACAGTCTTTTGCGCTGGGACGACCCTGTTCAAAAATATTATCCAGCCTTTACGCTTCGCGACCGCAAGCAGGCCGCTCGTGTTCGCCTCTGGCATCTGCTCTCCCACACGAGTGGGTTGCCGTACCATGCCTTCACCAATTTGATTGAAAATGATTTCAGTATCCCGCGCATTGTAACTGATTATTTCCCCAAAGCGCCAGTGTGCGGCAAGGAAGGAGAGTTTTATGCCTACCAAAATGCCGCACTTTGTGTCATCGAAGAGGTGATGATGCGCCAAACGGGCAAAACATACCCTCAGGTTTTGACTGAAAAAATCTTTGCCCCCGCTGGAATGAAATGTGCCTCCTGCGACTATGAAAGCATTTCTAGGGAAAGAAACAAAACTCTGCCCCATTTTGCAACTGGCTGGGGTGGTTGGCGGGCAGATTCTATCTCACCCTTATACTACAATGCCGCAGCCGCTGGTGGCATCAATGCAAGCATCTCCGACATGGGGGAATGGCTAAAATTACTCTTGGGGCATCGGACAGATATGGTGGCGGACTCCACGCTGGATCATGTATTCCGCCCTGTGGTGAAAACCGACAAAGAGCGGCGCATTTTCCCGCACTGGCTTTCTCGAGACGCGGCTTCATACGCGCTTGGTTGGCGGGTGCTTGATAATGGAGGAGAAACCATCATTTACCACGGAGGATACGTCAACGGTTACAAAAGTGAAATTGCCTTCGACCGCCGCGATGGCATTGGCATTTGTGTGCTTTTCAATGCCCACACCGTGTTGAGCAGCGAGTGTATCCCGGCTTTTTTTGAGCAGTGGAAGGCGGCAAAAAAGCAATAAAATCGGCTGACCAGGATATCCGGCCAGCCGATTCAATTTGTTTCAATAAAAGTGGTTTGGCAGATACTTTTTAGCTTATTCGATAACGAATTTGCGTGTCACATTGTACATAGTGCCCACCATCTGAACCGTGTAAAGCCCTTTGGGCTGGCCAGTGAGATCGAAGTTGACGTAAGATTCCCCTTCCTCAATGTTTTTCTCCATCATCAAACGGCCCGCAACGTCAAACACGCGTAGCGTAGCGCCGATTTCCATCACACCCCCCACATAAACCAAACCGGTGCTTGGGTTAGGGAAAATAGTAAGGTCCGTGTAGGCCGTGCGGCTGGCAAAGGTCAGGTTCGGGTCGTCAAATTTTGGCTTGCCATTTTCATACGTAGGGTATGCATTGCGCACACTGGTCAGGAAGCCGGATACGGTGGGGACATTCGTGATATTTTGTTCGTCCAACGGGCTGCCCCCTTGTTGAGGCGTAGGGTTATCCGTAAGGAAGGTGGTGTTGGCGTATGCGTACACTTGCGAGTAAGTGCCCCTTGTGCCACCGATGACGAGCCTGCCATGCGCACGGGTAGCAAATGCTTCTTGAACAGGGATTGTGTTGCCCAAGCCAAGGATAGGCCCTTGTGAACCGTCTGCAATGTTGACCAATTGAGCGAACAGGTTTCCACCGGGACTAACGGGGCCTCTGCGCCAAGAAGTGATGACCTTGCTGCCGCTATTAGAAAGAATGGCGTTGTTGACCCAGCAGACGGGCGTACCAGGAAGACCGGTATTGACCGCGTCATTGATT
>JANMME010000095.1:0-10138 GCA_031373015.1 Saprospiraceae bacterium | reverse complement strand
ATGGCGGAAACCTGGCCCAGTCACGCCACTATTCGCAGTTCCTGTCGCTGCAACTCACGGCGCGCAGGGAAGGTGTTTGGGTATTATTTGGTAGTTGTCTTCGTAATGCTCATTGCTGGGGGCATGGGTAACTGGTGGAGCGTGTTTTTTGGGGTCATGCTTTTTTTGGCCTACTTCCTTTACAACATCCTTTTTGAAATCCTGAAACGCGGGCAAAGTCCGGGGAAAATGGCGCTCGGTACCAAGGTCGTGCGGCTCGACGGCAAAGACCCCGAATGGAGCGACGTGACCTTACGTGCGCTGCTTCAATTGGTGGATTCCATCTTTTGCCTTGGTATTGTTGGTGGACTGCTCATCAAAACGACTGCTAAAGCCCAGCGTCTCGGCGACATGGCCGCCAACACCACCATTATCAAACTCCAAAGTTCCAACTACACTTTCCGGCTCAACGACATCCTTAGTATTTCTTCGCTTTCAAATTACAAACCCGTGTACCCCCAAGTGCGCAAGCTCAGCGAGCGCGACATGATTTTTGTCAAAACTGCCCTCAGCCGCCTCAGCACTTACCCCAATCAGGCCCACGAAGAATTGATAGAAGATCTCGTGACGCAGCTCATGCCTTTGCTTGGCGTGGAAAAACGCCCTATGAACAGGGTGGAATTTTTGAAGACTTTGTTGAAGGATTATATAGTGCTTACCCGCTAGAAGTGACACTTTTTTAAAAAGTGTCACTTCTATAACGTGGTACATAAATGATACATTTGCCAATGGAATTTATCCCCTGCCTACCGGCACACAGGCAGTATCCCCCACCTTCGCCTCGGCTTCGGCGGGTAAAAACAACTTAATACTCTGTCTCCCATGCCACTCAACCAACCGCTCGCCGAACTCCGCCGAAATCTCGAAGCGCAAATCCGGGAAGGCCAGCTCCCCGAGGCACTCGACGCGCTTTTGGCCGAATTTTCTGAATTCTCGGAAACCTATCGCATCGTCTCGGCCCTCATTGCCCGGCTAAATTCGGCGAAAAAGGAGCGTTCCCGGTTTACCATTTCTGTTGAGGAATATATGCGATTGGAATCGCAAGTTTCTGCCGATCTCTTAGACTTGGTGGCGAGACTGAAAGAGAAGGATTTTTCGCCAACTTCGACGCATGAAGAAGCCGAAATTTCTACAAATAACAAGGGTAAATTTGGTACCGTGCTTTATCGAGTGCCGCACCTAATGACTCTCCAAGAGATCACTGAGTGTATTATCCGTGTCGCAGTAGATGAGGCTTCGATACGCAAAGGACTTGATATTGATGATAACGTGGAGATAAAAACCCAAGTCGAGATTTCTGATGTAATGCGGGCAGAAATTGTTGACCCTGAAGGGGAAACATTCAAAATTATATCCCACAATGCCGCCAACCAACTGGTGCGAGATACAGGAATCACCGAATGGCAGTTCAGCGTCATGCCCCTGCGCCTTGGCGTTCATAAATTGCAAGTCAAAGTTTCCATCATGGAAATCGTACCGGGGTTTCCAGAGCCAATCCTACGCGATGTGTCAGTGATGGAAACCGTTACAGTTGTGGCTAAAACCTCGGTCGCCGCGCCGGGTTCAGCGGTGGTTGCACCTAAAGTGGAGGAGATTTCTGACTATAAGCTTAGTGATCAGATTTTTGCTTTCCAAAGTACTTCGACAACACACGAGAATTATGAAATTAATAATAGCAAAAGCGTTGAAATACAACCAGAACCCTCCGTTCCAACATCCTCCAACAGAAGTCTGCGAGCCGTGGCATTGTTCCTCGCCTTTTTGGTGATAGTGCCCGCTGCAACCTTTGCGATTGTGCCGGATTTTCCAGCGTATGTAGTCGCCATCGTTCGGGATACTCCGGAGGCATACACCGATTTTATTGAAAATCATCCCAATAGCCCACGCCTAGAAAAAGCCTATTTCTATCGGGCAGAAGCAAGCGGGCAATTGGCTGATTTGAGGGCGTACCAAGAAAAATTCCAGAACAAAGGAAAATTCGAGTCCAAAGTTTTAGGCAGAATTGCTGCCCTTGAAACCAAATCATTAGAAGGTATCCGCGAGCAACCCGACTCCTTAAAAATTCGAAATTTTGTAACAGTTTTCCCTGAGAGTGAGCGACTTGCCGAGGTAAAGCAAGCCGTGGAAGCCCGTCAGGAAAACCGGCAAAAACTCCTTGCAGAAGTTGAGGATGCTTACGTTTCCTCGGTGAAGGCAAAACCCACGGAGACCAAAGTCGTGGCTTATCTCCGTGATTTTCCACGTCAAGAACGGCTTGACGAAGTAGATGCCGCAGCCCGCTCCAAGCCCGAGGTGTTTCAAAAAGTGCAGCCTATTTTGGAGGATGCTTATTTGAAAAAAATGGAAGACAACCCGACTCAGATGCAGTCAGAGCAGTTTATCCAAAAATTTCCAGAGCCTGTGCGGCGGGAAAAATTGGAGAAGATTTTGGAGAAAAAGCCGGAGTTGAAGAAGGAGGCTGTGAAGAAAATGAGGAAATTGGAGGAAGCAAAAAAAACCAAAGTAGAGGTACGGTCTGGTTCTGTAGAGATACCACTTTCAGGAAAATCTGAGGCATTAAAGCCTGGTTTTCAATATCAAGGAGATTGCTTCCCTTATATAAAAAGGAATCAGATGACAACAAAAGGTCGCGTAGTCGAAACGTCTTTTCTGAAAATATTAGAACGTGTGAATTATTCATATACGCTTCAATTCATCTATAGTGAAAAGGGCATTGTGGGAAGTATCGTGTCCAACGCTGCTGCCCCACTTAACCTCAACGATGAAATCGAGTTTGTTATAGACAACAATCCTTCCCTTAAATTCAAATTTATCTCTATAACCGAACGATTAAACGCCGAACCTTTGGTGCTTAGAAATACCTTTAACGTAAGTCCAGATGAATTAGAATTACTCGCCAATGTTAGTATCAAAAGCTTCTATATCAAAGATTTAAAGCACAAAAAAATATACAAATATGAAATTCAAGCAGTTATCAAAGAGGAGTTAAAGAACATGATTTTTTGCATGAGAAAAAACATTTGAGATGCCGCAACCATTGGCCACTATTAAAAACAAAGTCATGCTGACCATAAAAGTAATCAAAACAGAGGCCGAATATTTAAAGGCACTCAAAGCAGTAGACGCAATCTAAGCAACAAACTCCATATCCCGGCAGAGGTGCTTTTGCAGGATTACCAGTTGGCCTAAACGCTCACCCGTGTCAAACTGCACGTGCCGGATTTCCACTTTGATTAAAAACAACTTTTTTGTACCCAAAAGCATTCTTATGGAATTTGAAACGCTTTCTCCGCTCACCGACTACGAAATAGAACGTGGGAAACCCACGCCAAGCAAACAACACGCCCGCCTTCAGACACGGATTGCCATTTATTTAGCAGTCCATTTCGCTGACCAATATGAAACATTCATTGGACTCACCCTCGACACCCCCGGCGAAAAGTCTACGCCCGACATTTGCACCTATGATTTAGAGCCAGTCGATTTCTTTCACGACGAGATCAAGCGCAAAGACCCGCCGCTTGTCACCATCGAAATCCTGTCGCCGTCACAGTCCTTGCAAACGCTTTTGGACAAAACGAATGACTATTTCACTTTTGGGGTCAAATCTTGCTGGGTCGTCATTCCCGCTTTGCAGTCCATCTATGTGTTCCAAGCACCGCAAAATCACGAAGTTTTTTCCAAGGGCGAAGTTGTTCATGACCCGAATTTCGACATTCACATCCCGATGGACCTGCTATTTTCTACCAGCCCGACGGGTTTCAAGGCATAAAGTAGAAGCAAAGACAATTGAGTTCCCCTGATGCAAAGCTTCAGCGTAGTTTTACAGGATTTTGGGTTGGTCTGAAAATCCTATAAAATCCTCTTAAATCAAGAAAATCCTGATTCATACCCCACCCCTACTTTTTGGCCATCAACTGCGCATTAAACGCCCCCGTGTCAAACTGCACGTACCGGACTTTTACCTTGCCCTCCGCATTGAACTCGTCCGTAAAAATGAACGGCACAGACACCCGGTTGCCCGTGGGCGGATTGCCTTGCATCGGGCCAGTATTGGTGCCGTTAAAAACACCGCGCACACAGACCATGTTTCCTTTGGAGAATATCTGCACAAGCTCGTGGTGTACATCGGGAAAGCTCCCTTTTTGTCCTTGCATCAGGCCCTTGAATACTTCCAGGTTGCCAGGCTGGGGCAGGAAGGGATTGTAAATCTGATAATCCGCGGCACAGTATTGGTCGAATTTGGCCGATTCGCCGGAATCCATCGCCGCGAGAATGGCCCGGACGGTGGCTTCGTTTTTGGCTTCCGCCTTCGTTGAAACTTCGGCGGATAAATCCATTTGGGCCGTGGTTTGTGCTACGTTATCGGTTTTTTGGCCGCTGCATGCAGACAGCGAGAAGATGGAAAGCATGGAAAAGAATAGAGCTGAGTTTTTTAACATTGACTTCATTGCTGAAAAATTTTAAAGAGTGATTCGTTTTTTTCTGCAACAAAGGTCAGGGGCGATGCAAGGGTGGTTATGGTATCAAAACGACTTCCTGTGGTGTGTTTACGATAATTGCCCCTAAATCTAAAAAATCCGTGTCCCATCCGTGTCATCCGTGTTCCATCGGGCTGTGTGGAACACGGATGACACGGATGGGACACAGATTTTTTACGATTTGCCGCGATATTGGAGTGGGGTACAATGCGCCATTTTTTTAAAAAACTTGTTGAAATGGGAAGGATCGGAGAAATCCAACTGGTATGCAATCTCGGCATTGGAGAGTTCGGTGTACAGAAGATAGGCTTTGGCTTCGGTTAGGATCATGGCGTCAATCAGTTCACCTGCCGTTTTCTCAGAATGGGATTTGATGGTTCGGTTTAAATGATCTGCGCTGATATTGAGCATTTTGGCATATTCAGAGACCTTCCGGAGCTTCAAAAAATGCTGGCTGACCAATTTAACAAAACGCCGGAACAAGGCATTGCCACTGGTAGCCGTTTCTTCACGGGCTAGTTGCTGTTGTTCGTAGAAACGGTTAGCGTGCATCAGAATGAGCTGGAGGTAAAGTTGGATCATTTTGCCAATGTCTGCCTTGCGGTTTTTGATTTCACCGTTGATTTTCAAGATCAGGCTTTCTACTTCATCGGCCACTTCCGGGCTGAGTTGGAAACTTTGAATACCTGTGTAATTGAAAAAAGGGTATTGCTCCCGGTTGTCTTTTAACAATAAGGATTCGGCCATGAAATCCTCTTTGAACAACATGTAATAGACAAAAAAATCGTCACTCAGGTCATAAAGCGAAAATACCTGACCCGGGAAACCGAACACAATACTGTCTCGAACGGGCTGGTAGGTTTCGATGCCAAGGTCAAATTTGGCCGTGCCCGCCCGCACCAAAGACATTCGGTAATACTGTGTCTTTGCAGGACCGATGTTAGACTTCACGTTGACAGAGGAATACAGCCCAAAGCCACCTTCTATGAGTTCGCTCGAATTGTCCAGCCCGAAATCGCTTTGCACAGCCTCATTCTTATGCATCCGGTAAAGGGCGCCATCTAATTGATACGTCTTGATTTCAGTGCTGCTTTTCTTCATAGTATGGCAATAATCGTTTCACGGACTTACTCGTACCGCCCAAAATACTCCTGATACTTTCCCTTTTGCATCTCCTCGTCGAATCGCTCTCCAAGTTGCTTCATCAACGCATTGTCGTCTGCACTCAGGGAGATGGTCTGTTCGATGGGGTTTAGGTAGACATACAGTGCGCCTTCTTTCAATTGGAGGGTCGTGTTCACCAAATAGCATGAAGGCTCCTCAGTGGCGCCCAATTCGTAATGCGGCGTTTTTTCGGTCTTTTCATCCACTACTTCCACCTGCTTCTTAATGAAATCCATAAAAACGGGAAGCATGGAATCTTTAATGGGCATGAGCCGATATCGGACTATTTCGCTGGTTTGTTCGTCATTGTCCCAGCGCCCTTGCCAATACGGAAGCCTTTCGAATTTGCGGAGTCTGATTTGTTCTTCGCCCGACTTGTTTTTTGTCCATTCAAAATAGGTGTTGAGCCATTTCTGGTCAGCATCCCAGATGGAAAAAAAACGGGTGTCGGTGCGGTCAAAGGGCACGTCGTACGCCGTGTTTTTCTTGAAATCAATCACCACCAGCCCGTATTGGTACAACAGGCGATTTTCGGGATTATCCCGGTTTCCGATGAGGACCATTTGAGTTTTGCCGGGAGAGAACTGTGCCACGAAAGAATTACCTGCATGGTAATTATGCAGTTTCTGCAACACTTCGTAGGTGATGAGATCGAATGGATAAACCTCGAGGGTCTGCACATCGAGCACGACCCTGGCATTGACCATGAGATAATGCCCGCCCGACAAGAAGCGAGAGGAACCGGAATCATCCCCGAGGTAGACACTGTTCATGCGACCCGGCTGACCATTGTTGCTGTCGAGCCATTGGTAAGTGGCAAAATCTCCGTCTTGTTCGTGAAGCGGTGTGATTTTGAGCTGATCGTTTTCTTCGGTAAGGAGGTGCATACTGTGGATGCCCACAATGACCGCAGGGCGCGGGGCATCCTTGAGGAACATTGCCTGCCAGAAGTGCTCCACCGGCTTTGGTTTTGAAGGTGCCTCTATCAAGGAGCCCGCATAGATATCGAACCCTGGTACCTTTACCCGATTGCCTTTGTATTGGACGCTGAACCAAGAGGTTTTAACTTTTGCGTTGAAATCGCCTCCATTATTGAACCAGGCGCCAGATCGGGACGACTCCACTTCCCAGCAGATCTCGAAGGGCCCGGAAGCGACACTTCCTTGATTACCAGTGTTCTTTTGTGCGTTGCAGCCAAGTAATGTGGCCAAGCCAAACCATTTCATAAATTGAAGGGTAGGTTTAAAAGTCGAAAGAAAAGTGTTCATTTCTGGCCGGTATTGAATTTTTAGGTCTTTGTCGAATGCAAAAGAAACAAACAATGATTAGATGGTTTGTAATTTTGAGCGATTTCCAAGCATTGTTCACTAAAACTGTATCACTATGAAACAATCTATTTTTCTACTGTTTGCTTTCTTCGCAGCGTTCCTTATTGCCTGTAACGCTCAAAACCCATCCGCTGCTGAGCAGCAAAATACGGCCAAAACCAAGGCCATGGGTTGCGATCAATTGGAGGGCAAGCAATATAACATTACGCTCACCACGGGCGGAAAGGTAGAAGGCTCCGAAATACTGTCTTTCAAAAACAAAACCGTGGAAAGTTCAGAGTGCCTGCAATACGGCTTTGCAGCCTCGCCCTACACCTGCGCAGAGGCACTGGATGGTTCGATGGTCATTGAAACCGTGATGACAAGCGAAAAAGAAGGCCGAATGGACTGGAAGATCTCGGCCACGTCAACTCAGGTGCGCGGCACCATCCTTTGGGTAAAAGCAGGCCAGGCAGACATCGCTTACACGTTTGAAGGACCCGTGAAATAATCTTTCACAAATATTTCTTGAAAAAATCGATTGCCCTGAAATGCCGCAATCAACTTCTTCAGCCGCTTACTTTGCCCTATTTTCGCCGCATGGTTCACCTTGTCAGGCTTCTACGTCTTTTACGAGCCAAGCACGTCCTTTTTACGCAGAAGGGCCGCCTAGAGCACTTCCGCCATGCCGTCCGACGCTTGTGGGTCGCTCTGGCCTTAATGGTAATGGCTGTTTTGATCGGAACCTTTGGCTATAAGATGATTGAGGGCACACCATGGTTCGATGCCTATTATATGAGCCTGGTGACGCTATCCACCGTAGGTTTTGGTGAGGTGATTACTTTGAGTCCGGAAGGGCGACTTTTTACCTCTTTCCTGATCCTTTTCAACATTGGCTTTTTTACTTACGCCATTTCCACAGTCACCAGCATTTTCTCAGACCCAGAAATTCACGCTTTTTTTTCCGATTTCAAAATGATGCAGCGTATTCAAAAATTGCGGCAGCACACCATCGTGTGCGGCTATGGCCGACATGCCATAGAGGTGTGCAAGGAACTGGCGAAACAGGGTTTGCCTTTTGTGCTCATCGAAATGGATGCCGAAAAGGCAGCGCTCATTAGCCGCGAAACGGATTATCTGTTTCTCCAAGGGGACGCTACCACCGATGAGGTCTTGCTGGAGGCCGGCATTGGGCAGGCATCTTGCTTGGTGGTGACTTTACCCTCGGATGCCAACAACGTTTTTGTGGTACTAACGGCACGACAAATCAATCCGAGCATCAAGATCATCAGCCGGCTCAACAACCCCTCCGACGAGTTGAAACTGCGCCGGGCGGGCGCCAACCATGTGGTGATGCCCGAACAAATTGGCGGTTATTACATGGCTACTTTGATCAACAAACCCGATTTGGTCGCTTTCTTCAACTTGATCTCCAATATGGGTACCAATCATGTGGTATTTGAGGAAATTGCAGTAGCGCGTCTAAA
Source organism: Saprospiraceae bacterium (assembly GCA_031373015.1). Classification (GTDB taxonomy): domain Bacteria; phylum Bacteroidota; class Bacteroidia; order Chitinophagales; family Saprospiraceae; genus M3007. Next base: position 1,660 of record JANMME010000095.1, on the reverse strand, counting down.
AACCCAATTTCAAGGGTATTCCATTGCCCAAAGTGGCATTGAGACCCTCACCCATGTGCCGATCATGGGTTTGCGACACCCCGACGGCCACTACCAGCTTAACCCTCCATCTGATACCGTGCTTCGACCAGGTATGCAGATTGTGGTACTCGGCGATGACGAACAGATCAGGCGTTTTTGTTCGCTGGTGCTGGCCGATGAAGCCTGACGAGACAAACTAAAAACTGAGTGGAGGATTATTTGAAACACATAGACACATTAGGACACATAGTCTTGATTTTCAACGCTATGTGTCCTACTGTACCTATGTGTTTCATTTAGTTTATTTGCGCCAAGGCATATATTTTACCCACCCTGCTCTCCCGCGTTCATATACTTCAAAACCATTTTTATCTCCCCATAAGAGTATTTTTCCTCAAAATGAGCCTTCGCTTCCGAGCTCAGCTGCGTGTTGCGCTCCCGGAAAAACTGTTCGATCTCCTGCACTTTTTCACGATCCATCAGGGCAAAAATGTCAAGTTCTCCCAGGCCTACAAAAGTGGCCAAGTGGCCTTCGATCGTGGTGCGCACAAAGCCGCGCTCCTGGGCGATCTCGTCAATGGTTTTACCTGATTTGAACAACTCGAAACTGAGTGTTTGGGTCTCGGTCTTGGGCGGTTTTTCAACCAGTATTTCCGGCAATTGGCCCACATCCACATGGTGTTCCGAGCAATAGGTTTGGATCATAGCCGCCAGATCTGGCCCAAACTGCTTGATCTTGACCTCGCCGATCCCCTTGATCTTCTTCAGTGCGGCAAGATTCTGAGGAAGGAACTGGACGATCTCAAGCAACGAGCGTGTGGGAAGCACTTCATAAAGTTCCACGCCCTTTTCCTCCGCCACTGCTTCGCGCCACTGTTTCAAAAGCGCAAATAAGGCTGGATGCGGCGTGTTCTTGGGTATGCCGCTGGTTTCTGCAGGGATAGCAATGCTTTTTGTTGCGCGGAAATCCAGTTCGGCATCCGCTTTGACACGAAGATAACGGGAGGCAGAAAAGCCGTTTTGGACACTGGCAAAACAAGCGTTCTTGATAAAAATCTCTTTTTGAAGCCCTTCGAGAGTCTCCTGTGCCACTTTCCGCACGGATTTGTTGTCGGTCAAAATCTGGATGCTGCGGACGGCAGGCAGCAGGTCCTTGCCTAATTTTTCTTCAAAATAGACGCCTGCTTTTTGGAGGCGGGCCTGGAGGTTTGCATTTTCCTCTGGCAAATCGGGCTCCGCGAAGTATTGCCAAATTTGGGGCTTAAACCGTTCAGCGATCGTAAAAACCTGTTCAATTGCCTGGCGCTCCAAAGCTATCAACTGCTGTCCGGCATCGTGGTGCAAGGTCTTTTCGTGTTCCAAAAACACCCGGTTCATTTGGGTAAACTGTCGGCGAAGTCGGCTGAAATCAAACAATTCCTGCACCAGCGACTGCTGATAATCGGCCTTGGAACGGTTGAGATGGGCTTCGTCCGGGGCATTTTTATCAGCCTCTTCGGTGTAGTTTTTTACCACGGAATCGGTCTTGACACTCGAAGGGACGATCTTGGAGCGCAGCACGATGCCTTCAAAACTTTTGCATCGGCTGAGGGCGACATAAACCTGTCCATGGGCAAAGGCCGCCTGCGCGTCAATGATC